>JBAXJV010000083.1:0-10256 GCA_037137675.1 bacterium
CATTCTTCGTGGTATCCCACATATCGAAGTAGGGGCCGTAGACGCGCCACAAACGGGCGCCGCCAAGCCCGAACTGAAAGGCGCGTGAATCGCCTCCCCTGCCCTCCCAATGGAGCGTGAACAAATTCTTGTCCCAGAGCGGACCGGGCCGGGGGGCCACCTGAATTTCCACAGCGACCGTTTCACCCGGCGCAACGGTAAGCTGCCCGCCGGTGCTGGAACAAACAAGGCGCGCGGGGGCTTCCACCCGCCAATTGCCAGCAAGCGGTTTATCGCCCGTGTTGATGAAATTGAGCCGTACCGGCGTGTTCTGTCCGGCACGCAGCCATGGATCGGCAGGATAAGCTACGTCCAGCTTGATTCCCGGCGCGGGCCGCGGACGCAAAGTCACTTCCGGCGCGTTGAGAATCTCGACATCACGACTGCGCAGCAAAGCAACCTCAACGCCCAGCCGCGCGGTGTCGTCGTTGAGCTCATCAAAGGTGGACAGCTTGTGCTTGACCTCGATGCCGCAAGCCAGCGTCTTGCCCATTTTCACGACCCAGTCGGCAGGGAAAATGGAGGCTCCGCGCATAATACCCAGCAAGGCGCCGGCAGTGGCGGCAGTGCAATCCGTATCCCAACCGCTGTTGACGGCAAGACGCATGGTTTCAGCGAAATCGCCACGTCCCAGGATAAGCGCCATGACCACGATCGCCTGGTTCATGATCGCCTTGGAGGCGTCGCGATCTCCAAAACGACGCACGATCAGACGCCAGGCATCCTCGAAGCTGGGATGTGCTGCGCAAATGGCGCGCGTCTCCTGCAGCATGCGGTGAACTACGCTTCCGGAGGGCAGGACGGAAAGACCGGCATCCAGCACGCTATCGAGATTGTCGTCAAAGAATGCAGCAGCGGCGGCGGCGGCGAGAAACATCTCGCAAAGCACGCTTGCTCCGCCGTGGTCCAGCTGCGCATCATGGCGGGCATATTCGGCGGCGAGCGCAGGATTGCCGGGACAGATCAGCCCCCATATTTCGCTCCGTATGGGACACCCCTCGGACTCAAAGAAAAAGCGGTTGTTCCAGGTGCCGGAAAGCGGCGGATGTATGCCGCGCTGGAAGTTATTCAGAAAAACGCCATATTCACAAAAATTATACCAGCAGCGGTCCTGCCAGAATTCGGCCAAGTCGTCTGATCCGATCCAGATGCCGCGCTCCTGCAGGGCTTCCAGCCAGACGATCTGGATGTCCATGTCGTCATTGGGCATGATCTTTTCCGGCCAGAGTTCCTCCCGGGTGAGGTGCATGCGGGTCTTGTGGTTTTCCATGCGGGCCCCGATGGTGCCGCCAAGACTTTTCCCCATCCAGCCAGCATAAATTCTGGCGCGATAATCACTATAGTCCAGTTTAACTTTATTGTTCAGACCTTTCACTTTCCCTGCTCCTGCGGCAAAATTTTCCGGAGCACCGGCTCGATACCGTCTGCCATTCTGAAAAAGCCCAGGTCGGTCAGGTGGACGCCATCCACTGTGCATTCCCAGTAATCCTCTCCAAGCAGCTTGGACCCGTCGAGAAAATACACATGTTGATCACCGGCCTTCCTGAAGCTCTCCACCACTTCCTGTTGCAGGCGGCGCAACCGCTCCCGCTCCGCCACCGGTCCAGGCGCCAGCGTCTCTTTGCCAAAGCGAATTTTCGAGATCACCAGAACCGGCACGCTAGCATGCCGTTCGCGTAGGATTGTGATGAATACGGGAAGCGATTCCTTCAGCGCCTCGTACTGATGGCAATTGGCCTCGTAATCGAGCACAAACATCGCCGGCGACTCGATTCTGGCAATCATGCGGGCGACCTCAGGTTCACCTTTCCCGCTGCCGGAGAAACCCAGGTTGATGAAGGGCCGGTTCAAACGCCGGCTCAGGATGTTGGTGTAGCAGGCCCCCGGTCGCGAGGCGCAGCCGCCCTGAGTGATGGAGCTGCCGTACACTACGACCGGCCCGTCCGCCCGGTACTCCGGTGGCGGCTCGATCGTTGCGTCCTCCGCCAGGCCGATTGCGAGCTCGTTGACTCCTTTGTAGAGAGGGAAGTTGAGGGTAAAGGTCCGCGCCTGTCGCGGGCCGCAGTCGAAAACGCTGCCGTCTAAAAGAACGCTGCTGAACTGTGTCGCGTTGCACGCAAAGCGGGTCACCGCACAGAACTTTTCGTTGCCTGGCTCACCGGCATAGAGATCAAAACCACTCATGCCTGTCTGTGCCATATGATCCATGGCGTTGCCATCACGCAGCGTGGCCTTCACACTGATCTTGCCGCTATCGGTGCGGAACTTGACCTGGCCACCCGCCGTGCACCACGCCAGTCCATCCACTGCTTCCGGCAGCGGAAACGGCGGCGTCACAGGAAGCCGGCGGTAAACACCGTCCTGTGCGAACCAGTTGAAGCCAGTCAGCTTGAACGGCTCTTCATGGGGCTTGTACCACACCAGGCCGTTTCCATCGGCCTTTCTTGTCGCCATATTCGGATCGAATCTACTGATGTCCATATCGCATTTCCATCCTCATCGGTGATTGCTTATTCATAATTCAGACCCCTTACTACCTGAGCCGGTAAAACACCGCATCCGTTTTTATGCCGGCGCCTGAGGATACTCGTTGCCGAGCAGATACAACGGCTTGGCATCCTCATCTATTTCAGGAAATCTTCCGGCCGGTTCGTAAAACCGGTTGTCGCTACGGTCGTCATTCACTTTGGAGACCTCGCCAAGCAGTATCCGTCCGGCGCCCGGCTCCCCCCAGAATTTATGATACTGCCCGGTCGGCAGCGTAATGCTTTCGCCGGGAGTCAGCCTGATCACCGTTCCCGCCTTTACTTCATAATTCCGCCCGTCACGGGAAACCTTGACCGGAGTAGCGGCAAAACGTCCGGCTCCGGTTGAATTGTAAACCTTGACCAGCAGATTGCCGCCACCGCGATTGATGATGTCCTCCATCTTGTTCCAGTGGAAATGATAGGGGGTCACCTGCATTTCGTCTACCAGCAGCAGCTTTTCGGCATAGGGCTTTTTGTATTTATTAATTTTAAGATTACCGTTCCGGATGGTGAACAGCAGCAGTCCGGTCTTGTGATAATCGTGACTTCCAAAGTCGGTAATATCCCAACCCAGCATGTTGTCCCGGATCTCGTTATACTCGCGGCCCTTGCGCTTCCACTCTTCAGGACTCCAAAAGGCAAAATGCGGCAAAAGAAAATTCATGCGCTTGATGAACTTCACAGCATCCATCATGATCAGATTTATTTCAGACCTTTTCATTCCGGTTCCTCCCGTTCAGCCGTAACCTCTCGCTGCAGACTACCGCACCTTGAATCTTCCAATCCAGACAAAACCGATGGCGGTAGGTAATGGGTCAGTGACGTAGGGGAATTATGGTAGGGCGGCATCGCCGAGGCCGCCGAGCGTGGTGCAAGCGGGCGGGGCGTGAATAGCCACAAACGGCGCTCTCGGCGAGAGCGCCCTACCAGCACGTGACTGACCCATTACTGGCGGTAGTTCAGCCAGGCGGCAACCTGTAAGCTGGTTGATTCCGCGAGCGCCTTAACCAGTCAATCTGGCACGGCGGGCGGCGTGGATGATAGCGGCATGCAAATACTTATCACAAGCGACCTTATTTTCTTTCCGTCAGCATCTGCATGCGGCCATCTGTGGAGACAAGCTGTAGCGGTGCGTCCACGCTATCCGCCGCTATCACCGTCTCGCCACCGCGCAGCGGCCCGGAAATGGCCGCCGCTCCACCAGTCAGGCACCAGCCATCGAAAGCCGCCGTCACAGCGCCTTGTGAGTCAAGCGCCTGCACCAGCCATGTGTGCGATGGAAATCTGGCCAATAACCTGAGCTGCAAGGTTCCATCAAGGCTGTCGTAGTGCCGCACACTGCCGTAGCCAGCAGCGCTTTCAGCTGCCAGCGGGAGCATGCCCGGCCTCCAGATTTCGCTGTCGCCCGGCGGAAGCATAGCGGCTCCACCTTCAGCACGCCGCCCTTCTATCAGCAGGGACTCCATCGTTTCCCGCTCCTCGTCCAGATAATTGTGGCGCGGATCAAGCGGGTGGATCAGCGGCGGTCCGGCATGCGGCCGTAATGGAGGCGGCAGCGGGCGCCCGCGCTTTATTGCCAGCAGCGCGGCGGCAAGCATGCGATGCTCCTCAGCCGATAACGCCGTCGCGAATATACACTGCCGCAGCCATTTGTCAGGCAGGCGACGACTGTTCCACAGGCAAACCACACGCAGCGGAACAGGCGCAGCGGGCCGTTCGATTTCGCCGGGTACCGCTGCTGTTGTGTAGCGTCCAAACGGGGCAGCCATCCAGACTCCGCGAACGGGCCGACCCAGCACCACCAGATACAGCAGACGGTCGCGCGCCGCTGCCGCCAATCCTGACCGCACCAGACGAACTTGCGCGAGACGCACAGGACGATCGTTAAACGGCATTAGATTTTGAGGCTTTATTGGCAGAGGTGCGGACTGCTCCGCATCACCCGGCATCGCGTTTTCCAGCGGTGCTGCCTCCAGCGCGGCCTCGATGCGGCGCTCGCGCAACCATTGTCCCAGACGCGTACGATCCGCAGCCGTGTCCGCCTGCCGACTTAATCGGGAAGTTTTGCTCATATCGAAGACTCCGCAAGCTTAAAGAGGTGGGCCGTGTTTTTTTCCACTGCGGCCCAGCCGCGCACACGCTGTTGGAGTGCGGTGGCGGTCATAATTGCTAAAAGCGACAGCTGCTCGCGATTTTCGCCCGCAAATGAGGCCCGCACCCGCGCCGCCAGTCGTTGCATGACATTTTGCCAGGCAAGTGCGGTCAGAGTTTTACCGCAGCCGGCGGCGCACACAACGTCCGGATGAGCGCATGAAAGTCCAAGATCTTTGGCCAGCACTGCAACCCGCTCACGTAAAGTGGTGGTTTCGAACAGCACTGCCGCCGCGCCATCGGAGAGCGCCTCGCACTCCCGTCGCGCGGCCTCGCTGGCGGGGTCCGCAGTATCCGGCAGCAGCTCCTCCAGGGTCCAGACGGACTCCCCGTTCGCCAGTGGCGCCTGTAGCGAGACCGTTCCTGCGGGAGAGTGTTCGCGGCGCAGATATTCGCGCACCACATCCCTCAGCAGCAAGGTCGCGCCACCTTGAATTACCGCCACCGGATCGTCGGATGAACCGGCGACACGATCGAAGAGCCAGGTTTTGTAGACTCTTCCGTCGCGCGTTTCATCAACGGCGAGGTGAGTTTCAAAAAGCTGCCAGGCGTCATTTATCGCCGGCATCGGCAAAGCACCATCCGCGCCACCCGCAAGATAGGCCCCGTACTGCCGGATGTATTTTTTAAAACGCAGATGCACAAAGGCTGGAAGTGCGGTGCGCGCCGCATCACCGCACAAAAGCAGCGCGCAGCGCGCGTGCCATTCCGTCCAATCTGCCAATGTCGTTCCCATTATGTTCCGCAGCCTGAACAACCTTCCGCGCGTTTCAGTCAGTATGTCACATGCAAATCCACAAACTGCGACGGCAGTTTGAAGTGACGGCGCAGCAGCTCGCCCACCGCGATCACTCCAAAGCGCTCGCTGGCGTAGTGACCCGCGAAAACAGCGTTCATGCCCAACTGGCAGGCCAGGTTGTAGCCCTGCAAGGTTGGTTCGCCGGAAACATACACGTCCAACCCGGCCCCGGCCGCCTGGGCGACTTCCGCCGCAGCGCCTCCCGAGACGATGCCAACGCGCCGGATGGCGGCGGGTCCGAAATCCATCGTTTGCAGGTTCGCGGCGATCACGCGTCGCACGAGCGCATGAAAACGCGCCCTTGAAAGCGCCAGCGGCAATTCGCCGCGCCAGCCGATCATCTGCCCGTGGTAGGAGCAGAAGGGCTCGAGCTTGCGCAGCCCCAGCCCCCGCGCAATGCAGGCGTTGTTGCCAAGCTTCGCATGCGCGTCCAGCGGCAGATGGCAGGCCCAGAGCGCCATGTCATGCTCGATCAGGAAGCGAATCAGGCGGTAATTGAGGCCCGTGATATGTTTAAGCGAATCGCCCCAACTAAGGCCATGGTGGCAAATCAAAAGATTTGCGCCAGCGGCCGCCGCCGCCTCAAAAAAAGGCAGCGACGCATCAACCCCGCAGCAGACGCGCGTCACCGCTCCGCCATTGGCCACCTGCAGTCCGTTGTTGGAGCCATCGGTATAGGCGGACAGCTTCAGTTCGCGGTCTAGAAACGTCACCACCTTATCAAGCTTCATCTGTATTGCTCCTTACCCTGATGAACGAATGGCCGCCCTGGCAGCTCTGCCCGGTCAGATTTGGAAAGACTACGGCATGCCGGCAGAAGATGGCAAATGTTATCCGCGTATTTCTGCATAATATATTACCACGGCTGCTGCAGCCTGAACCGCTGCAGCCCTGACTGACCGGCGGGATGCCAATCAATATATTTCACTTGTCGTCACGCTCGTTTATGCTAAGCTCTGATCATTGTTGCGCGCATTCAAGCAAACATGAGCAAGCATAAACCACGTGATCTGGCCCCCGGACGGATCGAAAAACTGCGCCGCATTCTGGCCGCGCGGCGGATTGTGCGCGTGGAGGAATTGAGCGCCGAGCTGGGCGTTTCAGCCGCCACTGTGCGGCGCGACTTGCAGTCACTGGAAGTTAACGGCGCCCTGCAGCGGGTGCACGGCGGTGCCGTGGCGGCGGAGCGGCGGATTGACGAGCCGGGTTTTGACGACAAAACCGCCATCGCGGCCGGCGAAAAGCAGCGGATCGCCGAAGCCGCAATGCGGCTGATTCAGCCGCGCAACTCGATATTTCTGGATGGCGGCAGCACGGTGCTGGCACTTGCGCGCCTGCTTCGCAAACGCACGGACATCACTGTCGTCACCAACTCCCTGCGCGTGGCCGTCGAGCTGGCGGGCGGCGGGCCTCCGCTGATCGTCATCGGCGGCGAACTGCGGCGGCTGAGCCAGACCTTTGTCGGCCCCATGACACGCCACCAGCTTGACCATTTGCATCTGGACCACGCTTTCATGGGCACCATGGGCTTGACTCCCGAAGCCGGGCTGACCACCACTGACCCGCTTGAGTCATACACCAAAGCACTGGTCATGCAACATGCCGGCCAGGTGATTCTGCTGGCCGATCGCTCGAAATTCGGGCAGGTTTTGTTCGCGCGCTTCGGCGGAGTTGAAAACCTGCACACAATCATTACCGACCGCGGCCTTGACCGCCGTACAGTGCGCACGCTGCAGCGGCTGGGGGCAACGGTCATCACGACGTAACTGCGAACCACTAAAGAAAGGAACACCACCATGCCAGCTCATCTGAATAACCTGCGCCCTGATTTCACCAAGCGCAAAATCTCCTGCGGCAGCATCCCCGCCTATCAGTTCTCCGCCACGCTGGCGGATGAACTATCGGCCAAGCACATCACCAAACGCGAAGCGGTCGAACTTCTGGAGGACATGCTGATTGTCCGCGAGTTCGAAGAGATGATTGTCAAACTCCGCTCCGGCGCTTATCCGTCCTGTGCGGGTTTTGAATACCGCGGTCCGACACATGTCTCGATTGGCCAGGAAGCCTGCTCTGTCGGCGGGTGCACTGGCATCGCGGCGGACGACTACATTACCTCCACCCACCGCGGTCACGGCGACAGCGTCGCCAAAGGCTGCGTGGCAATCCGCAAGATGGATGCGGCCACGCTGCGCGCACGGCTACCCGGCGCCACTGGAACAACCGCAGAAATTTATGAAGCTGCGCTGGAGGATCACATCTTCCGCACAGCGGCGGAGCTTTTCGGCAAAGAAGAGGGCTACTGCAAAGGCCGTGGCGGCAGCATGCACATTGCGGACTTCAGCGTCGGACATTTGGGCGCCAACGCCATTGTCGGCGGCGGAGTGCCGATTGCCACCGGCGCCGCCTGGGCCTGCCGCTATCTGCGCAACGGACGTGTCGCGGTCAGCTTCGCCGGCGATGGCGCCTACTCTAACGGCGTGGTGCTGGAATCACTCAACTGGGCGGCCCAGTATCAGTTCACCAACTTGCTGGCTAAGGATCATCGTTTTGGACTGCCGATGATTTTTGTGATCCAGAACAACCACTACGGCATGACCGGACGTGCCGACAACGAAGTGGCGGGCGTGGAATTTCTGGCGCGCCGCGCCGCCGGATTCGACGATCACAACATGCACGCTGAAGTTGTCAACGGCATGGACGTGCTGGCCGTGCGCGAGGCCATGCAGCGCGCCGCCGCACTCTGCCGCGAGGGTCGCGGCCCGTGCCTTCTGGAGCTCAGCACCTACCGCTACTACGGCCACTCGCTCAGCGACCCGCGCAACGAGTACCGCACCAAGGATGAAGAGAGCGCATGGAAGGATGTAGATCCGATCAAGCAGTTCAGCGAGGCCGTCATCGCGGCCAACGTGCTTACGCGCAAAGGTGTGGAAGCGCTGACCGCCAAAGTTGAGGCGCGCAATGCCCGCGCCGCCGCCCGCGCCTCCAAGGCGATGGATCCAAGCACTGACGACGTACTGAAGCACCTTTACAGCGATCTGACTTCCGCTGTCGTTCCGGCGGAATTCCAAAAGGTCGAGATCGTGAAAGAAAAGCCGGTCATCACGCGAACAAACGGGCAGCTCACATACAAGGATGCGCTCAAGGAAGCGCTGCTCGAGGAGATGCTGCGCGACAACCGGGTCGTGGTTTACGGCGAAGATGTTGCCGAATATGGCGGCGCCTTCAAGGTCACCAAGGGATTGCTGGAAGCCTTCGGACGCGAGCGGGTATTCAACACGCCGATCTCGGAGGCCGCCATCTGCAGCACGGCGGTGGGATCGGCAATGCTGGGGCTGCGCCCGGTGATCGAACTGATGTACATGGACTTCTCGCTGATGTCCGGCGATGCGATCGGCAATCAGGCTGCCAAATGGCACTATATGTCGGGCGCCAAAGCCGAAATTGCCATGGTTATCCGCGCCTCAGTCGGCGGCGGCAAGGGCTACGGCGGCCAGCACTCGCAAACGCTGGAGTCTATCTTCGCCCACATACCCGGGCTCTACGTCGTCTACCCGGCGACGCCTCGTGATGCCAAGGGGATGCTTAAAACGGCCATTCGCGACAACAACCCGATTCTTTTTGTGGAATCGCAGTTGCTTTACATGACCAAGGGGGAAGTGCCGGAAGACCCGGAGTTTACCATTCCGTTCGGCCTGGCCGAGGTCAAACGCGAAGGCAAGGACATCAGCTTCATCGTTTGGGGCCCCGCCCTGCACGACGCGCTCAAGGCTGCCGATGAACTGGCCAAAGATGGCGTGCAGGCGGAAGTCGTGGACCTCCGCTCGCTGGTTCCATTGGATATGCAAACAGTGCTGCGTTCGGTCCGCAAGACCGGCAAGGTCGTCGTAGGCAGCCAGTGTGTGACCACCGGAAGCTTCATGGGTGAAATCATCGCCAACATCCAGCACGATGCGTTTGACGCGCTCGATGCGCCGATCCAGCGCGTCGGCGCGCGCGATACGATCGCCCCGCAATCATCTGTGCTGGAAGCGGCCTTCCTGCCGACGGTCAAAGACTTTGTGGCCGCAGCGCGGGCAATTCTGTAAAGGGAAGGACAGTTACCAACCATGGCCCAACCAATATTGATGCCTAAACTGGGACAGTCGGACGAAATCGCGCCGATCGTCAAATGGCGCAAGCAGATCGGCGATGCTGTAAAAAAAGGCGACATACTGTTCGAAATCGAAACCGAGAAAGCCGTCCTGGAAGTAGAAAGCTTCTATGAAGGCACTTTGATCAAAATTGTCATCCCTGTCGGGCAGGCCGCGCCGGTCAACGCCATTGTGGCGTATCTCGGAAAGCCCGGCGAAAAAGCTCCCGAAGTCGCAGCACCGGTAACCGCCGCACCTGTCCAGGACGGCGTGGAGGCCGTACTTATCCCTGCAAAAAAGGCGGCAAATCTTTCTGGCCAGCCGAAAAACACTCCAGCGCAAACGGAAATTATAAAGGCTGCCGTGATTCCGGTTGCGCTTACACCCGCAGCCGTTGCAGAGGTTGCACCACAACAGAAGGCCGGCAGGCTGATTATTTCGCCGCGCGCCCGCGCGCTGGCTGACGCCGCATGCTGCGATCCGTCCAATCTTGCTGGCAGCGGACCCGGCGGCAGGATTGTGGAGAAGGATGTGCGCGCACATCTCGAAGCCCACGGCTACGCGAACCTGCGCATCTCGCCCGCCGCCAAGGCGCTGGCCTCTCAGCAG
>JBAXJV010000084.1:0-10213 GCA_037137675.1 bacterium
ACCTAACAGCCTACAGCCTAAACCTCTACAGCCTTGGCGTCCCTGTGGGACGCCAGTGATTGTGAATCTTTTACCCCAACGGAACTGCCTTATGTTGCCGCCGGCGGATCCTTCGTTTCGGCTTTTAAATTAAGCCGTTCTGCTTTATTCTGACGAATCACAAGCCGCCTGGACAGGCCGCGGGTTAGACCGATCAGCGGCAATCTTATAAATACGGAGACGCAAGCATGCCCAACGCCCCGGAACGGGATATCATTAACGGCGCTACCACGATTGAAGCAGAGCTCTGGGGCGTGCATCCGCGCCTCTATTTCAACGCCGGGCGGATTGCCGAACTGAAAAAACTGGTTGTTCGCAATCCCTGGCGGCGCTTTCTGGCAGCCATCCGTCAGCGGGCTGATGCCGGCAATTCCCCCGACCAGGCGCTGGTTTATTTGCTGACTGATGAGCGTAAGTATTACGACCTCGCAATCGTAGCGGTTGATCAAATGCTCGTGAATAAGGGCCGGCAGCTGGGTGACCGGATTGCGGGGCTGGCGTTAATCTATGACTGGCTTTACCATTCTTTGGATGCAGACCGGCGCGCCGCGATTCTCGCTGTGCTTGATCTCGATGCCCGTGCCGACTACGAAAAGCTGGCCAAGTTCGAAATCTACGAAGCATCCACCTATGTCTGGAATATTGCCATGCATCTTTTTGCAAACTGCGCCACGGCGGGGTTTGCGATTTACGGCGATTGCCCGAATGTGGCGCCCTGGCTGCGGTATGTGGGCGAACGCTGCCGTTCAATAACCGCCGCGCTGGGTCCCGACGGCGTTTCCCCTGAAGGCATCTGCTACGGCGGTTTTTTTAACGAATACTACCTGCGCACTATTGATCTGGTGCGCGACCTGTTGAACATGGATTTTTATGCCGGCAACGCCTACCTGCGCAATATGCCTTTCATTTACCTGTACAGCATGTTGCCGGAGCGCCATATCAAGTCTGAAGTCCACCTCAATTACGGCGATGCTGTGCCGTGGAACTGGTTTGGTCCCGACAACTACCTGCGGCGTGTGGCTGGTATCTACCGCAACCCTCAGGCCCAGTGGGCGGCTGACATCCAGGAAAAAGCCGGCGTCTGCGGCACCGGCGGGGCTTTTCTCAACCTGGCCTGGTACGACCACACCGTTAAACCGGTGGCGCCCGAAAAACTGCCAACCCTGCATCACTTCGAGGACAAGGGCTTGGTAATTATGCGCTCCGGCTGGGACGGCGACGAGTCTGCGTTCGTGTTCCGCTGCGGACCGCACGCCGGGCAGCATGCCCTTCAGAATTATCGCCAGTGCATCGGCGGCGGCCACATGATCCCGGATGCCGGTTCGTTCATGCTTTTTGCCCACGGCGACTGGCAGATTCGCGATAGCGGTTATGCCCATAAATTCACCGCTTACCGGAACACCGTTCTGGTGAACGGCATCGGCCAGACTGGCGAAGGCGGGATTTGGTTCGAATGTGTCAATCTCCGCCGCGAACAACGCGGCCCGCGCATTTTGCGGGTGGAAAGCGGCAAAGCTTACGATCTGGTCACCGGTGATGCTACCGCTGCCTATGAACCGCAAGCCGGGCTGAAGCGCTTCTGGCGGCACGTGGTTTATTTGCGCCCGGATATCTGGGTGCTTATTGACGAACTGTCGGCTGCCAGTAATTCCGTTTTCGACCTGCACTTTCATTCCTTCGGGCAGGAATTTCAAGCTGATCGTCCATTTAAATGCGATGGCCCGCAGAATTGGATCAATGGTGGAGATAAGGGGCGCTTGCGCGTGACCAGTTTATATCCGGCGGATGCCGTGGGAAGCGCCGAAATTCAGGCAATCAAAGGCGAAGAAGGCGCACACCACAACCGGGATATCTGCATGCTGCGTCTGCGCAATGCCAAATTGACAAAGCGGACGACGTTCGTCACGGTCCTGGAAACGTTTGTTGCGACTGAGAAGCCCCGCGCCAGTTTCGCGCTCAAAAAATCAGGCGCCACGCTGACGCTGGAAGTGACGCAAAATGGCAAACGGCAAAAGGTTGTGATCAATCCGTTCGCGCGCTCTGCTGAAGATGCCGTCAGGATCGGGTGAGCTCCGGCCGCTGGATTACAGCGGGGCTTTTACAGGCCGCGCGCTTATTCCACTACGGGTAGCGTGCTCCACAGCTCCTCGATGGCGTAGTATGTACGCACCTCGTCGAGGAACAGGTGGACTACCACATCCACGTAATCCATCACCACCCACCCGTCGTCCGGCTGGCCGGACTGGCGGTAAAGCGATACGCTGTTTTCCTTGAGCCCGCGCTTGAGTTCGTTGGCCATAGCCTTGAGCTGCGGCGGAGTGACGCCGGATGCGATTATCATGTAGTCGGTGATGGACGATTCGCCGCGCAGGTCAAAAATAATTGTATTCCGCCCCTTCTTGTCCAGAATCAGGTTGCGGGCGCGTATGGCAACATCGCGGGCCTCGGTCAAGGTGATGGAGGACGCGGGTGCGGATGCGGGTGATGTAGTAGATGGTTTCATTAATTCCCGCCAGTATACAGATAATGTTCCGCGATGTACATGGCTACGGCATCGGAAACCAGATAGCGTACGCTCAGCCCTTCGGCAAGGCGGTGGCGGATGTCAGAAGAGGAAATGTCAGCCAGATGGCCTGTGCGTAAATCGCCAAGCAGCCGTTCCGGCCAGGGCGCCGGAAGGCCTAAATTCAGAGCGCGTACCCGCGCCTCTTCGAACCCCGGACGGGCGAGCGAGACAATCCGCACCAGCGTCAATAACTGCTGGATGCTCCGCCAGAGATGCAGCTCAGGCAAGGAGTCCGATCCGACGATGAAGCACAGCTCCGCAGCCGGGTAGCGCGCCCGCAGAAGCATTGCGGTATCAACAGTGTATGATACGCCGCCGCGCGCGACTTCAATGTCGCAGACTTCAAAGCGCGGGTCGTCCCGTACTGCGAGGTCCAGCAGGGCCATCCGGTGTTCAATGCTTAGCAGTATGCCCGGCGGCTTGTGGGGTGGCTGGGCGCTGGGAACGAAAAGCACCTGCTGCAAGTCAAACAACTCGCAGGCGTCCTGAGCCAGAATCAAGTGTCCCGCATGCACCGGGTTGAATGTGCCGCCCAACACGCCGATCCTTTGAATATTAGCATCTTCCATAATATTCCCCACCCAACCCTTCCGTGTCGGAGAGCAGGTGGCGACATGATGCCCCTACTTCCCGCATCACGGCAATCTGAAAATTGCAGGGGGCCCGGGCTCAGCGCTGATAGATGGGGAGCTGGCGGTAGGAGACGCTCAGGGCGAGACAGGCCATGGCTGTGCGGTAACACGGCCCGGCCCGGTCCTCTGAGCCGCCGGACACGTTCTGCCAGGCGCCGTCGGCCCCTTGCAGTTTGATGAGGGTTTCGTACAGCAACGGAGCAAATTCCTGCCACTCGCTTTCGCCCAGCTGAAACATACCCTGCGAGCAGTAGTACATGCTGTAGTAGAAGTGGGTGTTGCCCCGCTGTTGCTGTTTCATGCTCTGCAGGATGTATTGTCCGGCCCGGCGGGTCTGCACGGTGCGGTGTTCGCCGCTCAGCTCGATGCAGAGGAGCGCGGCGCCGGTGAGGGGAAAGCTGGCCCCGCCGCCCGGCTGGTAGCCGCATCCGCCGTCGACCGTGAGGCAGCGCTTCACGAATTTGATGCCGTCATCAATGGCTTCGCGGGGAACCGGCGCCACGGCGTTGCGCGCGGAGCGCAGCGCCATGATCGCCCAGCCGGAATGGGACATGTCGCTGTCCGTGCTGCCCGGCGAATACCGCCAGCCGCCCTGTTGCGCCGCTGGCTTGGAAATTTTCTGGGCCGACAGCGTGAGCTGCGTGGCTTTGGGCAGGACCGCGTCAATGCGCTTCTGGCGCTCTGGATCGACCATGCCGGAGACCTCGGAAAGCATCAGCACGGAAATGTTGTGGCTGTACATGACGCCGCCGCCGTCGCTGCCGAGATAGCCGTTAGCCGGGTCGGCGCTGGCCAGGACGAAGTCTACGCCGTGGTTGATGGTGTCGCCGTACGGCTCGATGCCGGGCTGGTACCCTTTGGCGAGAAATGCCATGACGCAGAGGGATGCCACGGCGTTGCATTTACTCATGCCGCCACGGAAAGAGCCGTCGGCAAGTTGTGCTTTGGCAATGTATTGGAGCCCGCTGTCTACGGCGCTGTCGATGACTTTGTGGTACTTGGCACCCTCGGCGGTCGCGTTGTCGGCGCGGGCGGCGGGAACAGCGGAAGATAGCAGCAGGGCAATCGAGACTGCCGCAATCACCGGACGATGGCGCATGCGCATGATCATTGCTCTTCTCCTCCGCGACGCGAAACCTCGTTGAAGTAGCGCTTGATCAGGCCGCGATATTCCTCGGGGCCTTCCTCGGACTGAGCTTGTAACACCTCGTCTTTGAGGTCGCCGTTGAGGTTGAGCCAGTTTTTTAGTTTCATGCCAACCTGGGCGCCCCAGGCCGGCGGCTCGCCGCTGGCATCCTTCTGATCGCTCTGCCCGCCACCGCTGGATGACATGGTCTGGCGGTGCTCGGGCGTGGAATTGATACCGGCGGCTTGCGCGTACTCGGCGGCTTTCACGATGGCCTGACGTATGGCTTCCGAGGCCTGGAGGGCGTCGAGCGAATTCTGGCTCTGCGCGGCTTGCCGGGCTTCCTCGTAGGCGCCCGGAATTTCGTCGTTGGTGTTGGGCGGGCGATCGGCGGGGCTGTCGGCCATGGGTTGGTCGAGGGCTCCGGCGGCCATCTCCATGGCTTTGGCGGCGCTGGCAAATTCCTGCGCAGCCTGCATTTGCGCCTGCTGAATCTGCTGCTGGAGGGGCGCTGGCAGCGGGGGTGGAGATTCCTTGCCCTGAGCGGCTGTGACCTGATCCTGAATGAGTTTGGCGGCCTGATTGGCGTTCTGCACGGCACGGTTGGCGCTGTCAGCGGCCTGCTGGACCTGTTGTCTGGCCTGCTGGTTGAATTCCATGTCGTTAGCCTGTTCTTTTAGACGCGCAGCGGTATCGGCAAGAGCCGCAGCATTCCCGGAGAGCGTCTTCTGCTGTTCCATTAGGCCGTTGATAGGGCGGCCGGAAGCGAGGGCCGTGATCTCGCGGGCCGCCTGTTGTTCAAGCTTGGCGGTGGCGGCGGCCTTCGCGGCAAGGTCCATGATGCTTTGGACCTGCTCGCCGGCCTTGATGGCCTCTCTGGATTCCGGGTTCTTGCGGGTGGCAGTCTCGGCCTCGGTCATGCGCTGGCGGGCCACGGTTTCGAGGCGATCAGAGAGTTTGTCGAGATCTGCGGCGGACTGGGTGGCGTTGCGGGCGGCTTCGGCCAGGTCCTGTTGCTGCCCGAGTTTGTCGGCGGCCTGCTCAGCCTGCATGGCGGCGTGGGCCTCAAGACGGTCGTTCTGGGGAGCGAGGTCGCGGGTCATCCCGGCGATCTGCGCAGCCTGTTCGGCGACCTGCTTTTGCAGCTCCCGGACCTGCTCTAACTGTTCTTCGCGTTCGGCCGCATAGATGCCGCGATTGCGGGCAGCGTAGTCGTCAAGCTTGTGGGCGAGCTGCTCCTGCCGCTGCTCAAGCTCGGCAGCCTTATGGGCGGATTGAGTCTGCTGGGCGGTGGGCTTGGGACTCCTGAGTCCGGCAAGTTTTGCGTCCAGGTCTTTCGCGGCGGCTTGCTGTGGTTTGAGGGCGTCGGCGGGCTTGCCCTGAGCGATGGCGTCGGCAGCCTGCTTCATGGGTACGGCCTGCGGCGCGGAGAGAGGCAGGGCCATAGCGCTCCCGGCAAGGAGGGCTTGTTCCGCGGCCAGCTCCTTCAGGTCGCGGGCCTGTGCAGCGGCTATCTTTTGAGTCTTCTCAATGATCCCTTCCTGTTTTTCCGCCAGTTCGTTGAGGCGCCGGGCATCGTGCTTTTGAGCGCTGGTGGCCTTCGGGTTGGCTTCGATTCTGGCGGCGGAATCTTTTAGAGCTTTGGCGACATTTTCCTGAGCGGGGATGGCTGAGGTAGGCGGGGCTTTCTGGAGCAGCGCGGCGGCCTGACGTATGGCGGGAACCTGGGGGGCGGCGGCTGGCACGGACTTGGCCTCGACGGCGAGCGCGGCCTGCTCAGCGGCGAGAGCATTGAGCTCCTCCCGGTTTTTCTTGATGAGCGTGGCGGTGCGGTCATGAATGGCCTTCTGCTCGGCGGCAAGTTTTTCGACGGCGCTGGCGGCCTGCTTCTGCTCGCCGGCAGGCTCGGGATGCTCGATTTCAGCCCGGGCTTTTTCGAGCGCCTGTGCGGCATTGGCCTGGGCTTCCCGCGCCTTGTCGAAATTGCCGGCGCGCATGGCTTCGGCCGCTTGTTGCATGGCTTCGGACTGGGGCGCAGTGGCGGGATCGGCCTTGGCGTCAACGGCCAGCTTGGCCTGTTCGGCCGCGAGATTTTGAACCTCTTTTTGCTTCTGATTCTGGAGCTGTTCGGACTTCTTCAGGATTTCGCCCTGCTTGCGGGCAACCTCGGCCACATTCTGGGCGGCCTGAAGTTGCGCGGCCGATGGCTGAGGGCTCTGCTTGAGCTGCTCGGCGATGCCGGCGAGGTTTTTCTCGATGGCGTCCTGCTGTGGCAGGGCCTGGCGCGGCTGGTCGGTCTTCAGCGCCTCGGCGATTTTACGCATCGGGTCGGCCTGCGCAGCAGTGCGCGGGTTTTCGCGGGCCTCGGCCGCGAGCTTCTCCTGGCCGGCCGCGATGGCTGCCATGGCGTTGTGCTCCTGATCGTTGAGCTCGTTGACCTGCTTGCGGAGAGAGGCCTGCCTGGCCTGCAGGTCGCGGATCTGGTCGGCTTGGGCCAGCTGCTCTGGGGTCGGCTGGACGTTTTTGATCTGCCCGGCGATCTGCTCGAGCGCCTTGGCGGTTTCGTTGAGCTTGGGCATGGCGGCGTCAGTCTGGTTGGCCATGATGGCTTTGGCGGCCTTGCTCATGGGTTCGAACTGGGCGGCCGTGGCGACGTTTTGCATGGCTTCGGCAGCCAGCCTGGCCTCCTCGGCGGCGAGGTTCTGCATGGCTTTCGCGCGCTGTCCGGCAAGGTCGTCGATTTTCTTTTGCATCGCCTTCTGGGTTGCGGCGAGGTCGGCGAGCTTCTGCGCGGTTTGCTGCTGCTGCGGGGTGGCGTTCTTTTGAGCCTTGGCCTGGTCGGCAAGCGCTTGCAATTCCCTGGCGGCGTTTTTCAGGCTGGCCACAGCCTTGCGGGCCTGGTCGGGCTTGATCTCCCCTGCGGCCCTGTCCATGGCCTTGACAGCGGCGGCGGTGTCCGGAAGCTTGCCGGTTTCGGCGGCGGCGGACTCCTGTTCGCGTGCGATATCATGGAAGGCCTTGTCGCTGGCTGCAGCAACTTCGCCGATCTTCTTTGCAATATCCTTCTGGCGATTGGCGAGATCCTCGACCTTCTGCGCCTCCTGCTGCTGCCGGGGTGTGAGCGCTGTCTTAACCGCCTGTCCAGCGGCGGCGGCAAGGGCCTTTTCGATATCCTCCTGTTGTCTGGCAGCCTGGAGCGCCTGTTCCGCCTTGATGCTATCGGCGGCGCGCTGCATGGCGTCGGCCTGAGGCGCGGTCAGGGCATTGGTCCTGGCCTCGGCGGCAAGTTGCGTCTGCCGGGCGGCGAGCGCCTTGAGAGCTTGGGAGTGCTGGCCGACCTGGTCAGTAACCTGCTGGTGGAGATCCTGTTCCTTCTTCTGCAGATCGAGAACCTTCCGGGACTCGACGAGCTGGGCCTCGGGGGGGAGCGGATGCCGTAATTCCTCGGCGCGGTTGGTCAGGGCTTCAACGATCTTCATCTGGGCGGGGATGGCGGCATCGGTATCATCCGAGTAGATGGCCTCGGCGGCTTTTTGCATGGCTTCAAAGTGAGCGGATACCAGAAGGTTGGTCTTGGCATTGACGGCCAGGGCGGCCTGTTCGCGGCCAAGGTCCTGCAGCAATTTGTCGGCAGTCTGAAGATCGGCCACGCGGGCGACTTCGCTCGCCAGATCCTGCTGCTGCCTGGCAAGGTCTTCGGCCTGCGCGGTGGCTTGCAGTGCGTCTTTCTGGACCTCGCGGCGGACGTCATCGGTGGCGAGCGCGGTAAGCTTGGCGATCCTGGCGAGCTCGTCGGCGACCTGTTCCTGGGCACGCTGCCATTCCGCCTTCGGCAAGGGGTCGACAACGGCGGGCAGCGGGAGTTTGGATTGTGGCTGGGCGGCAGCCTCCTGCTGCTCCATGGCCAGTTTCAGATCGGCTAGTTTCTTCTGGCGCGCGGCGAGGCTGACGAGTTCGAGCAGGCGTTTGGCGGCCGGCGTGAGTTCATCGAGGTTCTTGAGAATTTCCTGCACGGCGTCGCTGGCGGCGGCGACCTCGGCGGCGGCCTGGCCGGCCTTCTCCACCATGCTTTCAGGATTGCCTGCGAGTTTGACATCATCGGCCAGAGCGTGCGCGCGTTCGACGTGATCTTCGGCGAGGTCATCTATGCGGCGGCTGACCTTGTCGTAGTAGGTGCCCTTCATCTCTTCGGCGACAGCGCGCAGGGTCTTGTCGGCTCCGGCGAGGCTGAGCTGCGCCGCGTCGAGCTGGCCGGCGGCGGCGGGATCGAGCTTCCTGTTGCGCTCGACGGATTCGCTGGCGGCCCGGGCGTTCTGCTGAGCCACGGCCAGCATCTGCTGGACCTTCTGGAGTTCCTGACGAAGCTTCTGGTCCTCGGAGTTCAGAACCTGCTCGTTGAGGGAAGGCACGTTGGCGTCGATGACGATGGTGAAAACCTGCGAGGCGCCCACCTGTGGCCCGTTGAATGAAGCGGGCAGCGTGTCGCTGGCGAGAATCTGAAAGGCGATGCGGGAGGCGCGGCATAGCGAAAGGTCCGGGAGGTTGATTTCAGTTTCGCCGTCAACCAGCTTGCCGAGCCCGCCCTTGCGGCAGTCATTCGTGAGTACGATCCGGCTCTTCTGTCCGTCGGCATTGAGGGTTAGCTCAACCAGGCTTATGCCGAGGTCATCGGCGGCGGCGTAAATAACCGGCAGGGTTTCAATCGGGTTGAGGTGGATTTCCGGCTTTGCAAGATGAAGGATGCGTACGGCGGGAGGGGCGTCGGGTACGGCCTGGATGGTGTGCTCGAACCTGGTATTGGTGAGGCCGAATTCGTCCTTTAGCTGGATCGTCCACAGACCGGTCAAGCCGGGCGTGAGCGCAATGCGGAAATTACAAACGAACCGGCCGTCTTTTTCGCAGGTGATGCGGCCGGGGATGTTGGTGGTTGCGGAGGGCGTCTGGATGACCGCCACGGCGAAGGGGACGGACTTGTTAATGAGGGCGCGAACGTCAACGATGGTGCCAGCCAGGGCACGGATGTCACCGGTGCTGTTGGTCTCAGTGAGCTGCGGGATGCAGGAGTAGTCCGGATGCGTGAAAGTCATCCCTACGCCGGCCACGGCCGGCGGGGGAACCACGCGGACCGTATAGTACCGCGAGAGCGCGTCACCGGCATGGATGCGGTAGTGGAAGGTCTCATTGACGGCGGGAAAAACGATGGAAAAGGCGCGGTCCTGACCTGGAGTGGTGGCGGCCTGCATGAAGAAGGAGTCTTCGCGATAGTCAGCGCCGGACTTGCGCAGAGTGGCGCTGCCGATGCGGAGGTTGGCAACCTTGACGAGAATTTCGATGCGGCTGCCTTCTCCGACAAGTATGTCGCCGGGGGCGATTTGCAAGTCGGTGGCGTAGACGTTGGGCAGGTTGACGAACGGGGCGGCGGCGCGCGCGAGCAGGAAGCAGGTCTGGTGTGGCAGCGTTGCGAAAAGCAAGGACAGGATCATGAGCATGGACCCGGCGGCGATGACGAAGGGCAGGACTGTGCGTATGGAAATCTCATCCCCGGGGCGGACGATCAGCGCGTCGCGAATGGCCTCCTGTTTGAGGGCCTCGATGAGTTCGGCGGAACCACGGGACTCGGGGGCGTCGTCGCTGGTGAGGAGCTCGACAATGGAGCTGAGGCGCTCCTGCATTTCGGGGTGACGGGTCTCGATCAGGCGGGCCATGCCGGCGAGGGTGAAGGTCCTTGCGAGCGGGTGAACAATGAACCTGAGGATAGCCGCGGCGGTGGCGACGTAGGCGATTCCGCTGAGCATCCAGCGTGAGCCGGCCGAGAAAAGCGTGACGCTGGCATCAATTGCCATGACGGAG
>JBAXJV010000085.1:0-10168 GCA_037137675.1 bacterium
AACTTAACTACCGTTACAGATGGCGTTCTGCGCGACTTTTCAGGCGGCCATATTTCCCCAAAAGATGCCGCTGAACTAATCGCCGCGCTCAACGATCAAATGGGCTCCCCGGAGTTGCGTTTTTACACCGGCGTCAGTTACCGCAATCTGCTGATTATATCAGGCGACGGCATAACTGCTGAGGTCAAGGCTGATAAGCCTGACGACAACCACGGCGAGCGGGTAAACGACCATTTGCCGTGTGCCAGAACACCTGAAGGGCAACGCACCGAAGCGCTGCTGCGACGGATTATAGCTGCTGCGCCTGCCATTTTAGAGTCGCATCCGGTTAACCGCCGCCGCGCAGCGGCGGGGTTGCCAATGGCCAACGGCGTCTGGCCATGGAGCGGCGGACGAGCCGGCGCATTGCGAACGATCGAGTCCAAATACGGCGTGCGTGGCGCTGTCATAACGGCAGTGGACGTGATCGCAGGCATGGGCCGACTATTGGGATTGGACGTGATTCAGGTCCCCGGCGCCACGGGCTATATCGACACTAATTTTGAGGGCAAGGCCTCCGCAGCTTTGGCGGCATTGCGTACTCATGATTTCGTCTATTTGCATCTTGAAGCAATTGATGAAGTTTCGCATGCTCAGAATCTGGCGCTCAAACTTCAGACCATCGAGGACTTTGACCGCCGGATCATCGTGCCGGTACTGGAAGCCATAGGGCCGGATGTAAACGCCGTTGTGCTCCCTGATCATCCGGTGCCGCTGCGTCTGGGTCGCCACACGCGCACACCCGTGCCGGTCGCGGTGCGGCAGAAAGGCATAACGCCCGACAAGGTTATTTCCTATAGTGAGCGCACCTGCCCGCAAGGCTCACTGGGGGCACTGCAAGGCGACGGGCTGATGCGCTTGCTGTTCGGATAGCGTAACGTTTAATGCGAAGATACTCCCGCATGCAAAACTCCGGCATTGGCTCAGGCATCCTGAGGTGTTTATTTGCGATAGGCTTTTGCTGCTTGTCGGCCGTGTCAGCGTTTGGTGAAGAACCCTCACTTCAAGTTACGGTCAATCGCAGCCAGATTTACATTGGTGAATCGGTGCTGGTAGATGTACGCATCGGCAACGCCACCGGCACCGAACCTGACATGCGGGCGGTCGCCGGCTGCGTCCTGCGTCCGCTGGGGAGTCAGGACGCCAGCCAATATTCCGTCTCCTTCGTCAATGGCCGTTTGCAGCGTGTAGGATACAGCAGCCGCGTCTACCGCTATGAGGCCACCCCAAATCAATCCGGGCAGTTCATTCCAGGCCCCGTGCGGGTAACCCTTGCCGATGGACGCGTGCTCACTGGAAGCGCACCGCCGGTAACCGTTACCGGCATGGAGCAGCAATCCTGGGTGAGCCTGCGGCTAACCACCTCGCGCAACGCCGTGATGGTCAACGAGCCCTTCGATCTGCGCCTGACCATCCGCATTCACCGTCTGACCGGCGCTCTGGCCGGGGCAGATCCGCTCTACCCCGATGCCGCGCCGCTGCTGAACCTACCATACCTGAGCGGCGATGAAATTGACGGACTGAAGGCGCCCGACGTGAATGCCTGGCTCAACAGCCACCTGTTGGCCGATCAGCGCCAGCCCGGTTTTGCGCTCAACAGCTTCACAGTTCAGGCGGGGCTGCCAGACCCATCCGATTTCGACAGCTTCTTCCGTAACGGCGGCCCTTTCCAGCCGCGTCAGGCCAAGTTCCGCCTTGACCGCGAATGGGGAACATCCGACGGTATGGAATATGCTGAATATACCATCGTCCTGAGCTATGAGCCGCTAAAAGAAGGCGACTACACCTTTGGGCCGGTGATTTTCAAGGGGCCTGTTCCGGTGAACAGCCCCCAAGCTGCTAATCCGCAACGCCACGACGTATTTGCTGTCGGGCCCGCAGTCACCGTCCGCGTCATTCCGCCGCCTGAGGACACGCGTCCAGACTCCTATATTGGCGCCATCGGCAGCAACCTGACGGCCACGGCCGCGCTCGACACGCAGACCTGCAACGTCGGCGACCCGTTGCAACTGACACTGACCGTGGGCGGCGGCGTCCAATTGCGCAACATCTTTCCGCCTCCGCTCGACCTCCAGAGCAACCTTGTCGAACACTTCGAGATTTACCGTGACAGCGTGCAAACCGTGAAGCGTGACGATGCCCGCGCCTACCGCTACACCATCCGTCCGCGCGCGGCGGGCAGCTACGAACTTCCGGCCATCGCCGTGAGCTACTATGACGTTGGCAGCCGCGCCTATCGCACCGTGACAACCGCGCCCCTGCCGATAAAAGTGCGGCGCACGACCGAGGTTACGGCCGAGCAAATCGTGGCCTCAACCAATCCCGTCCTTCGCGACACTGAATTACCTGACGCCCGTCCCCTGGCACCAGCCGCAATGCGGCTCGATCATCGTGGCGCCGAGCCTGCGTCATTAACTGGTTCAGCGTGGCTGGCCGCCGTCGGGGCGGTTGGTCCGGCGGTCTATGGCCTTGCCATGCTCGCCGGCTTCGTGCGCCGCCGCCGTCCGGATTGGGCCCGCGCACGCCGCCGCCGCCGTGCACTGCGTCACGGCCAGCGTGCCCTGCTGCAAATCCGGGCTGCCACGCCCGCCGCTTACTGCGCCATTCTGCGCACCTTCCTCGCCGAACGCTGGAATCTGTCAGCGGCGAGCCTGACTCCCGACGAAACGCGCGATGCACTGCTGAATTGTGGCGTGGCCCACGCCGCAGCAGACGAACTGGTACGGGAACTGCGCCGACATTTCGAAGCCTCCTTCAGCGGAAATACGGATTCATTCGACGCTCAAACGCGCAAGCAATTATACGAAGCCATGCGCGCCGCCAACCGTGCTGAGGGGCAGCGATGATAACTGCAAAGCGGGGAAGGGTTTCGGGGGTCGGTGTTCGGTGGTCGGTGGTCGCGCACCGTAGCCGCGCCTGTGAAGGCGTGGCGCTTAGATTGCACCACCATGCCATGTCAGCCATCGCGTCACTGCGGCGGCTACGAAAGCTTATGCTGCCAGCCCTGCTGCTTTCGTTACTACTGACTGCCATTCCGTTGCGCGCAACGACTACGCTGCCGGAAGACGAGCGCCGCTTCCTCTGGGACGAAGCCAACACCGCGCTGGCGCATGCGCGGACACCTGCTGAATTCAGCACCTCAGCGCGGCATTTCGAAGCCCTGTCGGCGGCTGGAATTCAAAACGGCACGCTTTTCTACAACCTTGGCACGGCCTATTTGCAAGCCGGTCGTTACGAAGACGCCCGCCGTGCGCTGGAGCGCGCCGAACGTTACGAAGGCACGGCCCCGGACATTCAGCGCAATCTGCTGGCGGCCTTTGGAGGCGCACAAAAAAACCGCCAGCCCTACCTGCCATGGGACCGCTCCGTTTTCATCTGGCACTACGTACTGTCCTGCAAAGTTCGCGCACTGCTCGCAGCGGCTTTGTTCTCGCTTGCCTGGCTGCTTCTGGCGCTCGGACGCGCCATCCCCGGCGCCCGGGTCCGCTGGCCCGCGCTGCTGGCCTTCGCCGCCAGCTTTGCCATCGCCACCAGCGTGCTCACCAGCGTGCTGGCCGACAACCATCCGGCTTACATAAATTTTTCGACCTCTATTATTCCGTAGCTGCGCTGCCCATTAATTCAAGTGGAAGCCAGCTTGGAACGGGCACGCATTAACGGCTGGGGCGACTTGGATTTCTCGGCGCTCTTCAGGAACCTTCAATAACAGTAAGCCTATAGCGCAAAGCGTTCGTGATGCAGTGATTTTTCGGGCACGCCCGACACACGCAATATTTTAAGCAATTGACGCATCATGGCGGGTGGTCCACAGAGATATATTTCGCGCACGCGGAAGTCCGGAACCAGCCGCTGCAGACGCTCCGCATCCAGATACCCCTTTTCACCAGACCAATCTGGATCATGACTGAGAATGTGGTGCATCCGCCAGCGCCCGGCTGCTCCCAATTGCCGCAATTCATCGGCAAGCGCAATCCCTGCCCGTACACGATTGGTGTAAAGCAGGACCACATCCTTGCCGGCGTCCAGAAATTCTTCCGCCAATCCCCGCAACGGTGTAATGCCAATGCCACCGGCAATCAACAGCACCTCATCACGATGGCACTGCCGCGCAGTAAATATGCCGTGTGGACCGTCCATAATCACAGGCGTGCCGGGGCGAAGCTGCGATACACGCCTGGTGAAGTCGCCCAAATGTTTGATGCTGACGCGCAAATAGTTGCCGTTCGGGCGACAGGAAAGTGAAAACGGGTGCGCTTCCGTCCAATATCCGCGCGCCAAAAAACGCAGGATCATAAATTGCCCGGCATGAATCGCCAATTTTTCCAAATTGCGCCCGGTGATATATATCGAAGTAACTTCCCCCGTCTCCGCCACAACACGATCCACCGTCAGACGATACCGCCAGATGCTAAACAACGGAAGTCCGGAACGATAGCTCAACAGGTTAATCAATACAAAACCATACAGGGCATACCAATAGGCGGACAGCCAACGGTTTTCAGTGAAATCCCCACCACCTTCCAGTTGATGGCCAAAAGCCAGCAGTATGGCGGCATAAAGCAGCAGATGCGCGCCATACCAGCATTCGTATTTCAAACGCCGCTTGACGATCACCAGGGCCATCGCGCTCAGTCCCACAAAGAGCGCGAAGGCGATCATAGCGGACGGCAAATCTTCCCAATTGCGGAAAAAGGTGGCGATCTGGGCCCCCCAGCCTACTTCCCGTTGCAGGCTGTAGCTGATCGTAAGGCACACCACATGCGAAAACAAGAGCAGCACCACCACAAAGGCATTGTAATGATGCAGACGGGAGAGACGATCCAACCCATAGGATTGTTCAATCCAGCGGATCCGCCCGATCAATAACAGCTGCAACAAGACGCCCGTTACAGCCAGCAAACCAGCCAGACGACCAACAGCCAGCAACCGGCTGGCAACATCCAACAAAAGCAGATTGCCAAATGGATGATGCGCGGTGTTCCAATACCAGAAGCCCACGACCAAGGCCCAGTTCACCACCAGCAAAGACCACACCGCGACTTTTTTCATGCCGGTCGTTTATTTGAATTCTTTAAACTCTCTGCGCGGCGAGGCACACACCGGGCATTTCTTAATAGTCTGATCGTCCGTAGTAAAACCACATTCACCGCAAACCAGAAAAACCGGGCCGCTTTGTTTCCATTGATCCAGATTTTTCAATGCGTCGGCATAAAAGACAGCATGAGCTTTTTCCGCCGCCAGAGCGCCCATAAACGACATTTTGGCCTTGTCGTTTCCATCCTTTTCGGCCTGCGCCACAAAAGCCGGATACATGACAGCTGCCTCATAGGTTTCACCGCTGAGTGCCGCCGCCAGGTTTTCCTGAGTGGACTTCACAACCGGCGCCTGAATGTCTGCCTTGGCCTTGCCACCCAGCTTTGAGATTGCCGCAGCATGTTTCTTAAGATGGATGCTCTCTGAAAATGCCGCCGCCTTGAACAGCGTGGCCACCTTAAGATATCCGTCTTTGTCTGCCTGTTTGGCAAAGGCCTCGTAGCGCGACTTGGCGTTGCTTTCACCGTTGTAGGCCGCCTGCAAGTTTTCCAGCGTCGTTCCAACCTTGAGAGCCGCCTCGCCGGCTTGTAGATTCATGCCCAACGCACAAGCCACGCCTGCTACCAAACGAATTAACTGTCCACGTTTGACCATTTTCATCGCATTGCTCCTTGTTTTAATCGCGTCATGCAACCAGCATGAACACTAATTACATTTGAACTCTACTTCCAGAAGTCACGCAAGTCAACCCACTGTGAAGCTGAGCAGCTCTGAACTGTTACTTTTACTGTAACGGCGGCGTAACTTATCCCTGTGAAGCCAACTCCATAAGCGCGTGAATTTCTGACGGCCAGAGGGATTCATCGGGGGTTTCCAGAATCAGCGGCAGGCCGTCGAAACGGGCATCCCGCATGATCCACTCAAACGGCGACCAACCGAGCAGGCCGAGGCCAAGGCTCGCATGGCGATCTACATGTGAACCAGGCAGCGATTTAGAGTCGTTCAAATGCAGTCCTCGCAGACGTCGCAAACCAACGACACGATCAAAGTTAGTCAGCGTCGCGTCGTAAACAGCACGGTCACGTAAATCAACCCCTGCGGCAAAAAGGTGCGCCGTATCGAGACAAACCCCGGCACGTTTCGTATCGCGTACGCCGGCGAGCATGGCGGCCAATTCGTCAAAGGTCGCCCCCAGTGTATGTCCCTGTCCCGCCGTGTTTTCCAACACCACCATCACGCCATCTGTACGGGTCAAGGCCAAGTTGACCGACTCCGCCACGCGCACCACCGCAGCCTCGCGGGAATATAGCCCCAGGCTGCTGCCGGGGTGCAAATTAAGACAATCCAGTCCTAGCTCACGACAGCGTTGCATCTCATCCACCAGCGCATCCACCGCCCGCGCGTTGGCCACCGCATCGGGGTTGGCGAGATTGATCAGATAACTCGCATGCGGGAGAACATTTCGAGTATTGAAACCGTGCAACCGCATGCCCGCAACGAAGCCGGCACAACTGGTTTCCGGACAAGCCGGGGCGCTCCACTGACGCTGGTTTTTGGTAAACAGCGCAAAAGCCTGCGCGCCAAGGGCTGCGGCGCGATCAGGGGCGTGCTCCACCCCGCCTGCAATGCTTACATGTGCACCGATGAATTTGGACATTTTCCATCCTGCTTCGCAGCCGCCACGGAGAATTCCAACTCCCGCAGTTTCGCAAGCAAAGCTGTGCTTCCGTTGGCAACGCGCACTTTTGTAAACCGGAACTCCCGCCGGTCCGGATAGTCGCGGCGCAGCCGGTCAAAATCCTTGCGTCGCTCATCAGGCGAGCCACTTGCCGTCGCACGGAAGCGCCGGTCATCATCTTCAATCGCGTACACCCGGCGCACCACGTCGTGCAGCACGGCCTCATCGTCGCGTCCGGCAGCATCTATCGCAACCTCGGGCACGGCTGGCGTTGGCCAGCAGCCGGCGATCTGCCAGCGCTCTGGCACGCCAAGAAAACGGCAGGCCTGCTGGTAGACCATGACAGTCCCCATGGCCTTGCCTTCGAAGGAGTGGCCGGCAATGTGCGGAGTCGCCAGCTCCATGCGTGCCATTACATCCGGACGGTAAGCAGGCTCCCCTTCCCAGGTATCAAGCGCCGCGTGCGCCAGCGTGCCAAGGTCCAGCGCCCGCAGCAAGGCATCGCTGTCTATGCACGGCCCGCGTGCCGCATTCAACAACAACGCGCCAGGCTTGAGGCTGGCAAAAAACCGCCCGTCGGCCAGATGCCATGTGGCATCCAGCCCGTCGCGCGTCAGGGGAACATGCAAAGTCACAATATCGGATTCCGCCAGCAAACGAGCGAGCGGAACAAAATCCGGCGCAGCGGATTGCCCGGCCTCGGCCCGCGCGCGCGGCGGATCATTCAGCAGAACGCGCAAACCCAGCGCCGCAGCCTTGGCTGCCACGCGTCGCCCGACATTCCCAACCCCGATCACACCCAGCGTCCGTCCTGCCAGATGCCATCCATAACGCTGCCCAATCGTAAGCAACGCCGCAACTACGTACTCCCCGACGCTGTTGGCATTGCAGCCTGCGGCCGAGCACCAGTGAATGCCGTGCTCTTCCAGATACGGGATATCAAGATGATCTGTTCCGATCGTAGCTGTGCCAACAAACCGCACCTGACTGCCAGCCAGTAAGCGCCTGTCAACTTTGGTTGTCGAACGCAGCGCCAGCAATCCGGTATCGCGCACATCATCCGGGCCAATGCTTCGCCCTTCCAACACGCGCGTCTCACCTAGCGTGCTGAAGGCCTCTTCAGCAAATGGCATGTTCGTAGCACAGATAATCTTCATGGTGTTAAGTGTTCAGTGTTCAGCATAATCGCCAGCGCCGCTTCCGACACGGACGTGGCGCTGACCGCCGCCAACGCACGCGCCGCGGCTTCGGAGCGGCGTGGCACGTCGCGTCCAGACATTACGCCCGGCGCCTGCAGGACACGATGGCCCATACCTAATGGCCCGGTGATCGCCGGATCGGTTAACCCGAAAATTGCCACCACTGGCGCACCGACTGCGGCGGCAAGATGCATGCCGCCACTGTCGTTGGCCACCACCACCGTGGCGCAACTCAGCAACGCCGCCAGATCCGTAAGGCTGGTCTTGCCTGCCAGGTTTACAGCACTTGGGCCGATCATCGCGACCACCCACTGACAAGTATCGATTTCCAGGCCGGTACCGCACACTATCACCCGACCACCAGCCTGAATCAAACGCCGGCCGACTTCGATAAAGCGCTCTTTAGGCCATTGCTTCGAGGCCCCGCGGGCGGCACCTGGAAATAGAAAGACCCACGGGCCGTTGGAGTTCCCGGCCGCCAGCTGCGCCAGCGCTGCCCGCCGTGCGCCGTCCGCAATCGGCAACCTTACTGCAGCGTGACCTGCGTCCTTGTCTGCAGCTCCCATCAGCGCCAGATATTCGTACTGCTGGTGCGTATGCGTTGGATCACTTAGCGGCCGGACTACATCCGTGAGTAAGCCGTCCCGTGCATGTCCCGGCAGCCCGAACCGTCGAGGAATACCGGCCAGCCTGGCGATCAACGCAGCGCGAAACGAACGCGGCATGACGTAAACCTGTTCGTATCCACCAGCCCGTACAGCACGGGCAGCGCGCCATACACCCATCAGCCCTGATTGCAACAGAACGACTTGATCTGGCAAACCGCTCATGGCGTAGACCGGCGCGACACCCGGCTTTGTCAAAACATCAAAGCAGGTCCGCCGTCGCAGCGCGTGCAGCGCAGGCAACGCCATGAGCGCATCGCCAAGCCAGTTAAGACCAATTACCAGTGTTCGCATGCTGCGTCCTCAGACGTTGATCGTATCACGGAAACAGATGCGGGCGATTAGCGCGTTGAAGTCCTCGAGTCCGGAAAGCAATTCAATTTGAACCCTCAGAAACAGCACCTGCACATCGCTCCGGTCAAGGCGCGGGAAACGCACGGCATCCTTCTCGGTTGTTACAATTGCACTCGCCCCCGCCGCATGAGCCCGGTTGATAATATCGAGAATCTCCTGCTGCGTGTAACGATGATGATCTGCGAAGCGCTCGCGCTGAATCACGGTCGCACCATGCCGCTCAACTTCACGCTCAAACCCCTCCGGCGCTGCGATCCCGGAAACCGTTGCCACCCGCTGACCACGCAGAAAGGCCAGTGGCTCTTGCTGTTTGGTCAGCAGATTTTGCAAATAGCGCGCGGAATGCCGACACTCTATGATTTCCGCAGTCGGGTTAAAACTGCGAATCTGCGCCTGCAACGCCGAGGTATCTGCCACTCCATCGCACTTGGTCAGGAACACCATCGTCGCCCGCCGGATACTCCGCACCGGCTCACGCAGAACCCCCCGTGGCAGACAATGTCCGTTACCAAATGGATTGGTCCGGTCCACCAGCACGATTTCCACGCGGTGCTTGAGCCGCAGATACTGAAAACCATCGTCCAGCAGCAGCGTATCGCACCCGAAATGCTGAATTGCATAGCGTCCGCTTTTCACCCGGTCCTTGTCCACCAACACAACTACGTTTGGCAGATTGGTGGCCAGCATGTAGGGCTCATCGCCTCCACGGGCAGAGTCCAAGAGCAGCGCACGTCCATCCGAAACGACCCGTGGCGGACGGCGGCGTTCGCGCAATAGCAGTGCATCGAGCAAACGCTCAGCAACCGGCGGTTCTTCCTTCTTGTAGCCACGGCTGAGAATTGCCACCCGCCGCCCGGCCTGCTGGAGCTCACGCGCAAAAACTTCCACCACCGGAGTCTTGCCAGTTCCGCCGACAGTCAGGTTCCCGATACCAATCACCTGACATCCGAGGGTATGATGTCGTAACAAACCCTGCCTGTAAAGCCATAGCCGTAACTCAACGACGCTGCGATAGGCATGTGATAAATACCTCAGCACCGCCATCAGAGACAACACGCCGCGACCTCGAATGAGGCGCGTGTCCTTGCTGGTAATCAAGCTGACTACGAAACGTTCAAGACGTTCCATCGGCTTGTCATTGTGATGCGTCATTACATAGGCTCCAAGCCGCATGCTGCCATGCCCCCCACCCTGCGGTC
>JBAXJV010000086.1:0-9950 GCA_037137675.1 bacterium
CCATAGCAACGGCAGAGCCAGCAGGCAAAGGATCACCATCAGCAACGCCACAAAATAGGATGTCAGATGCACGACCGCTTCAACCTTCTGCAGCACCGATAATTGGCGGGAGCGGCAGATCACCGGAATCAACTTTCTGGCGGTTTCGATCGAACCCTTGGCCCAGCGGCGCTGCTGACTCTTAAGCGCATTAACGTCGCCGGGCAATTCCGCAGGACATTCGGTATCGAAATCGTAGCGGATCCGGTATCCCATCAATTGCGCCCGGTACGAAAGGTCCAGATCCTCGGTCAGCGTATCACCCTGCCATCCGCCTGCCTCTGCAATCCGGTCTTTTCGCCAAATGCCCGCTGATCCATTAAAATTCAGGCAGAGCGAATTGTAACTGCGGGCGCCCTGTTCAGCGGTAAAATGTCCGTCAATGCCGACACTCTGCGCGCGTGTAAGCCAGTTGTCGTCACGGTTCGTGTGGCCCCAGCGGGTTTGGACGCAGGCCACCTTGGGATGCCCGGCAAAGAGCGGGATCGTACGCATCAGAAAATTGTGCGGAATGATGAAGTCCGCGTCGAACATCGCGAGATATTCGCCGCGCGCGCAAGGCGTTGCCGCCGCCAGCGCGCCAGCCTTGAAATCCTTGCGCACCGTCCGTCGGAACACCGTGACCGGCACCAGCGACCCTTCCTGCTTCAGGTCCGCGATGGTTTGATCAACGCTCGCACAGGTCGCGTCGTTGCTGTCGTCAAGCACCTGCACGTCCAGACGGTCCGCCGGATAGTCCACCGAAACTGCGCAGCGGATCAACCGGTCTACGACGGCGCCCTCATTGTAAATGGGCAGCTGGATGGTTACAAAAGGATAGTCCGGCAACTCCCGCCCGACGTGATAGCGCTTCACATCGTCTTTAATTTCCGCACGGCAGACCTTCTGCCGCCGCACGAAGAGGTAGATCATGAAATAACAGTGCAAGCCATAGACCATCAGGCCGACACTGGTAAAGGCATAGGCGCCCAGCAAAACACCGGACACCCATGCACTCATATGATCGCCTCAGCGGAAACGGATGGCACCGCCACCCGTTGCAGATCTAGCGTTGCGAGGTCTTGCGCGCCGCGGAGTGCGTGACCGGGTGAGCTCCAGCCTTGTGCACGACGGGCTTGTGCGCGACAGGCTTGGCCTTGTCGCCGGGCTTGCCAGTCACAACCGGCTTCTTAGCTACCACCGGCTTCTTTTCGGCAAGCAGCTTTTCCTGATACTTGCGGTATCCGGCCAGCGCCACCTGACGACCGCGCTCGGACTCCTGATACTTGACCTCGGCATCAGCCGCAGCCTTTTCCATTTCGCCTTTTTGACGCTGCAGATCAGCAAGCTTCTGCTCACTGTCCTGACGGTACACCTCAGCCGCCTTCTCAGTCTCGGCCAGCGCCCGCGATTTTTTCGCAGCCATCACCGTACCGGCAATTGCCCAAACGACCGCGACGGCCAACAGCAACGCCAATAGCACCACACTCGAATTCCTGTTATCCCGCACAGACTCATTGTCCATCATGAATTTCCATCCTTGAGGTTTACAATCCAATCATCTAAAGCCGCAAACGAAGAGTCATTATGAACGTGAGCTTTGCCAAAGACAAGCACAATATACGCTTGTTACATGACGCGGCATTTGTCACGCTAGCGGCTGGAGTTTTGCAAACGTCATGCTGCCACTGATCTACAATCTGTCGCGATCCGACCTGCGCGCCGCCTGTGCCACAGCTGGCGGACAAGCCTGGCGGGCGGACCAGATCTGGCGCTGGCTTTACACCCGGCACGTCGAAACCTGGGACGCCATGCATAACCTCCCTAACGCCCTGCGCACCGCTCTCGCATCGCGCTTCGAACTCACCCCGTTCAGTCTGGCCAATTCACAGGGCGATCCCGACACCGCGCGCAAATTGCTGCTGCGGTTACGCGATGGCGAGTGCATAGAGATTGTATTGCTCGCGGACCATGCCCGCCACACGCTCTGCGTTTCGAGTCAGGTCGGCTGCCGCTTCGCCTGCGCCTTTTGCGCCAGCGGACAAGCCGGCTTCCGCAGGCAGCTGGAGACTGGCGAAATTGTCGGCGAAACACTCGCCGCCACGCGCATGCTGGGCAGTCGCCCCAACAACATCGTTTTCATGGGCATCGGGGAACCGCTGGACAACTACGACGCCGTACTCGCCGCGATCCGCATACTGAATGATCCGGACGGCCTCAACATCGGCGCGCGCCATATCACGATCAGCACCAACGGCATCATTCCCGGCATCGAGCGCCTCGCAGATGAAGGGCTGCAGGTTGAGCTGGCGGTTTCATTGCACGCGCCGAACGACACCGTACGCAACCGCCTGATGCCAGTCAACCGGCGCTTCCCGCTACCGGAGTTGCTGAGCAGCTGCGCCCGTTATACACAACGCACAAAACGCATCATAACTTTCGAGTACACCCTGATGCGCGGCATTAACGACAGCGTCGCTCAGGCGCAGGAATTGGCGGACCGGCTTAAAACTTTTCCATCGCGCGTCAACCTGATCCCGCTGAGTCCGGTATCAGGATTCGATGGACAACCATCCGCGCCGGGCGTCGCCGGCCATTTTTTGACCGCCCTGGCCAAGGCCGGCATCAATGCAACCATGCGCAATTCCCAGGGCCAACGCATTCAGGCGGCCTGCGGCCAGTTGCGATTACAGCATCTCAAAGCGACTTAAATCGTATACTCCACGGATTTTCCCAGGCGCAGCTCCAAAGCCCTGACACACATTTCCTGCAGCGTGGTAGCGGCCAGCTTCTTACGCGCGTAGTTTCCGATATCCACCCATATCTCACCAAAGGGATCCTGCGGGCCAATTGTCCGGTTCGAAAACGCAAAGGAAGTTTCGGTTAACCGCACGATGTCTCCCATCGTGATGGCCGATGGTTTTTTTGCCAGGACATACCCGCCGCGCGCCCCGCGCCGGCTGGCAACCAAATCCCCGGCTTTCAGAACAAGCAAAATCTGCTCAAGGAATTTGATGGGGATGGCCTGGCGCCGGGCAATATCGGCAACTCGCAAAACCCCCTCGTTGGCATGCAACGCAAGGTCCAGCATTGTTTTCAAAGCGTATTCGGTTTTCGATGAAAGCTTCACGTTGTATTCACTACCTTCCCCATCAACATGACGAAATGTATTAAACGTCTCAGCCGGCCACGTCAACTACTAAACCTTTTTTTGCGGCATCACGCGCCATGATTCATGCGCCTTACGACCTCGTCCTCGCAAGCGCAGGCCGCATCGCTCATGGCCTGTGCATCGTCGGCGGCTCGCAGGTGGTTCAGCAGATCAGTCGTCTGGCACAACGTACAAAGGCGCGCCAGAGCATGCAAATGCAGACGGTCGTCCAGGCAACACAGCAGGAAAAACAAATCCGTGGCTTTGCCATCAGGAGCTCCGAATGGCAGGGGATGCAGCGCCCGCCCGATAATCAGAAAGGAATCACTAGCCAGATAAGCATCGTGGTAGCGAGGGTGCAGCAGCGCCAACCCGCCCGGCAGACCGGTCGAGCAAAGCGCCTCGCGTTCTTCGATGCTTTTCAGGAAATCCTTTGAATCAAAGAGCAGGTTTGCGCTTTCTGCCAGTGCCACCATGGCGCGCAAGAGCGACGGCTTGGTGTGCGCCCGCAAGGCGGGCGCCACGCATCCGGCGCTCAACAGCCCGCAGACCAGCGGTGTCTGTCCGTTCATATACTTCCGGGTTCGCGCCGAGGCTTGCTCGTGATACTCCGCCAGGGGCTTGCCTTGCATATTCAAAATGCGCTGTGAAGCCCAGGCGTCCAGCTCGTCACGCTGGAACACAATGCGGTTGGCCCCCTGACTTTCAAAGGGAATCTCCTGACGCTTGACCCACTTTTCCAAGCGGGTCACCTCGACGTGCAAATAGCGCGCCGCCTCATCCAGCAAGAAAATGTGTTGCGGCATGGCGTTCTCCGGTAACAATCTGTGGAGTATGCACCGGCCACTTCTACACGCCAAGCGCAATCATGCCGGCTGTCAAAGCAATCATAGCGACTCTATAAAACCGGCGGCGGCAGGCGGGCGGTGGCGTCGCGCAATTTCAGAGGCAGGCCCCGGGCGGCAGAAAGTTCTCTCCGGCGACCACGCTTCTGCCCGTCGTTCGCCTCCAACCCTCTTCACCCAAAACCGGCGCGGTGCAGAGCTTCCAGAGTCAAGCCGTGGACAGGAGCGGCAGGATGTTCCAGGCAGCGGCGTACATGCTTGGCAAGCAGGTCAGTTTCCAGATTCACCAAACTGCCCACGGCAAGTTTAGACAGGGCTGTATGCGTCCAGGTGTGCGGAATGATGTGTACGCTGAACCCTGGCGATGTAAGCGCCGCAATCGTCAGGCTCACACCGCTGACGGCAATGGAGCCTTTAAGCGCCATATCGCCCAGCAGCCCGGCGTCACAGGCGATTGCAAGCGCCCAGTCCTCCCCCACCCGCTCGCGCGCCGCAACCCGGCCGACGCCATCAATGTGGCCGGTCATAAAATGGCCGCCGAAGCGGTCGCTCATGCGTAAAGCGCGCTCCAGGTTAAGCTCCGCACCGGAACGCAGGGCCGCCAAATCCGTGCGCGCCACTGACTCCGCCAACACATCAAACGTCAGCTCGTCTGCGCCGCAGGCGCATACAGTGAGGCATATTCCCTGCACGGCGACGCTTTCGCCAATTGCGACCGGTTCGTCCCACGGCGCATAACTCACATGCATCCGTAGCCCAGAACCGCGCCGCTCAACTCGTCGCAGTAGTCCAACTTGTTGTACCAGTCCTGTAAACATACCGGTCACCGCTTTCCATCAGGGCGCACGCGCACGAGCACATCTCCGCCACACAGCCGCTGTTCGACCACCCGCCAGCGTGGCAGCGTCGCCAGCCGCCCGCCTGCACCACTCACTGCCGCCACACCGTCACCGCCTAGAAACGCCGGCGCGATAAAAATCCACGCTTCGTCCACCAACTTCGCCGTCAGCAGCGACGCCGCCAATTCTCCGCCGCCTTCGCAAAGAACATGCAGCGCGCCGAGGGTCTGCAAACAGGCCATGAGCTTGGTCAGCCGGATGCGGCCACGCGCATCGGCAGGCAGCGTCCAGACAGTGGCGCCCGTGCGTGCATAGGCGCGGCGGCGGGCATCAGAACAGGCCGCCGTGGTGGCGACGACGGTTTGCGACGCCGCGCCGTCGGTAAAAATCCGCGCCGTGGGCAGCACCCGCCCGCGTGCGTCCACAACCACCCGCCAGGGCCGCCGGCCCGCGGCGGGGCGCGGCAGCAGCGAGGGATTGTCTGCCAGCACGGTCCCGGCCCCCACCAGCACGGCATCGCAGCGCCGCCGCAGCGCCTGCACCTCGCGCCGCGCCGGAGCGCCGGTAATCCACCGCGAACAGCCGGTGGCATCGGCAATGCGGCCGTCCAGCGTCTGCCCCAATTTGAGCGTCAGATAAGGGCGCCCTTGAATCATCCGGCGCGCAAAGGGACTCAGCAGTGCCTGGGCCGCTTCGCGCCGCACGCCGGTTGCAACGGCAATGCCGGCCCGGCGTAGCAGCGCGAGTCCGCGCCCGCAGTGGCGGGGATCAGGATCGGTAGCCGCCACGACCACACGCCGCACACCGGCGGCGATTACTGCGTCAGTGCAAGGCGGCGTGCGGCCAGCAGTGGAACAGGGCTCGAGTGTCACGTAAAGCGTCGCCGCGCGCGCCCGCGCACCGGCCTGGCGCAAGGCATAAACCTCGGCGTGCGGGCCGCCGGCACGGCGGTGCCAACCCTGGCCGACCACGCGGCCCGCGCGCATCAAGACGGCGCCAACTGGGGGATTGGGACGCGTGCAGCCCTCACCCCGGCGGGCAAGGCGCAGCGCCATATCCATTGCAAACTCATCCTGCTGATTGTCCGTCATCGCCATGCACCAATGCTCGTGTGAAAGCTACGGCGTCGAAAGGCGCGAGATCGTCCACCCCCTCGCCTAAACCGCAAAAACGCACAGGAATTCCAAGCTCTTTTTCCACTGCCACCACAAAGCCGCCTTTGGACGAGCCGTCCAGCTTGGCGATCACCGCGCCGCTCAGCGTCACCATCTTCTGGAACACGCCGGCCTGATTAACGGCGTTATGTCCAAGCGTGGCATCAAGTACGATCCAGGTTTCGTGCGGTGCGCCGGGCAACGCCTTATCAATCGAGCGGCGCACCTTTTGCAATTCCTCCATCAAATTAGTTTTGGTATGCATGCGCCCGGCCGTATCCACAATCACCACATCGCTGCCGCGCGCGCGTGCGGCCTTGATCGCATCGAAGGCCACCGCCGCCGCGTCGGCCCCTTGCAGCCCCGTCACCACGTCCACGCCCAGGCGGTCAGCCCAGATCTTGAGCTGCTGCGAACCGGCAGCGCGAAAAGTATCCGCCGCGGCGAGCAGCGGCTTGAGCCCCTGCCGCTGCGCCAGCGCGGCCAGCTTGGCGGCGGTGGTGGTCTTGCCGGAGCCGTTTACACCGACGATCAGAACCACCGCCGGTCTGGCTTCAAACGACCAGCCAAACGGCGCGCGCGGCGGCATGGCCGTCAGCACCGCACGTTCGATCTGATCCGCCAGCGACCCGTTGATTCCACCGGCCTTAAGTCCGGCGATCCATTCCCCGACCATACGCGGCGGCAGATCGGCCTCAATCAGCGCTTTTTCCCACTCTTCGCGGGTAGCGTCTTCGATCTTATGCGTATTTGGCAGAATGCGCGAAACCGCGCTGCGAATCCTTTCGCGCGTTCGCGCCAGAGCCTGCAACCAATTGCTCACGTGGGGACTCCAGAAGCATCAGACAGGTCAGGCTTGCCGGATTGGTCGGACGAAGCAGGAGTTGCCTGCGCTTGCTTCTCCAAATCGTGGCGCACGCGGTCGAGCACCCCGTTGATAAAACGCGGCGACTCATCGTCGCTTAACATTTTAGCCACTTCGATGGCTTCGTTAATCGTGACAGCTGACGGAATGTCGGCATGCAGCAGCATTTCGCAAATCGCCACGCGCATGATGTTGCGATCCACAACTGACATGCGGTGAATCTTCCAATTCACAGCGGCCAGAGCAAGCAGCTTGTCAATTTCCACCCGGCGCTCAATCACGCCATTCACCAAAGAATCCGCGAACGCCTGAGTGCGGCCATCTCCGGCCGGCGGCGCTTCATCCTTGTCGTGCTCTTCTGTCAACGCTTCCCAAACCCGTTCGGCGCCGTCCGGGTTGAAGTCGCGCTGAAAAAGTTGCTGCACGGCCCAAATGCGGGCGCGGCGGCGACTGGTCATGCGCTCAAACCATCCATCGCACGGAACAGATTAACCATCTCGACCGCAGCCTGAGCGCCCTGCCAGCCCTTATTGCCGGCCTTCGTACCGCAGCGCTCGATAGCCTGATCCAGATTTTCAGCAGCCACAACGGCGTTGATCACAGGGAGCTTGAGCTCCAACGCCAGCGCCGCAAGCGAACGCGAAACCTGCGCATTGATCAGCTCTGCATGCGGGGTCGCACCCTGCACCACAACGCCCAGCGCGACGACACAATCCACGCGACCGCTCTGGATCAAACGCTGCGCGGCCATCGGCAGTTCATTCGCGCCGGGCACCCACGCCACAGTAATGTCCGCCTCCGCGACACCGTGCCGGACGAAACCGTCAAGCGCGCCAGCGAGCAGCTCCTTGGTGAAAAAATCGTTGAACCGCGCTACAACAATCCCCGGCCGCAGTCCTTTTGCAATCAGGCTTCCGCCAATTTCTGTATACTCTGTCTTCATCGAGCTTCCCCTCCTGCTTGTTACGCACTCTTACAGCATATGCCCCATTTTGTGTTTTTTAGTATCCAGATAATGCTGCCGGTGTTCCGATGCCGGCACGATCAGCGGAACCCGCTCGACAATCGTCAACCCATGCGCTTCGAGGCCGACTATTTTGCACGGGTTATTGGTGATCAGCTTGATCTTCTGCAGCCCGAGATCGTGCAGAATCTGCGCCCCTACGCCATAGTCGCGCAAATCGGCTTTGAAGCCCATCCGTTCGTTGGCCTGGACGGTATCCAGCCCTTGCTCCTGCAATTCGTAGGCGTGCAGTTTGTTAGCCAGCCCGATGCCACGCCCCTCCTGCCGCATATATAACACAACACCCGCGCCAGCCTGCTGAACCATAGCCATCGCGCAATCAAACTGTTCGCCGCAGTCGCAGCGCAGCGAACCAAAAACATCGCCGGTCAGGCATTCGCTGTGCACCCGCACCAGCGGCACGGCAACGGTAGACAGATCGCCTGCCACAAGCGCCAGATGCTGCTGATCGTCAACCCGGGAGCGGTAAAGCGAAAGTTTGAATGGCCCGTGACGTGTGGGCAGATCAACCGTGCGCACCCGTTCGACCAGCTGCTCACGCGCATTACGGTAGACGATCAGGTCGGCCACGGTCGTCATCTGCAGCCCATGCTCCCGCGCGAAGGCAATCAGTTCCGGCATGCGCGCCATCTGTCCGTCACGACGCAGAATTTCACAGATCACGCCGCTTGGTTTGAGGCCGGCGAGACGGGCCAGATCCACAGCGGCTTCAGTATGTCCGGCGCGCCGCAGGACACCACCGTCTTTGGCTTGCAGCGGGAACATATGTCCGGGGCTAACCAGGTCCTGCCGCGTCGCCGCATCGTCCAGCAGGACCTGCACTGTGCGGGCGCGGTCAAAAGCGCTGATACCGGTAGTAACATCGCGCTTGGCATCAACAGAATCGAGAAAGGCTGTACCAAATGAGTCGCCGCCGCCACGGGCTGGCATGGGCAGTAAACTGAGACGTTCAACACGCTCGCGCGGCAGGGCAATGCAAATCAGCCCGCGGCCGTGGGTGGCCATGAAATTGATGGCATCGGGCGTGACCTTTTCCGAAGCCATGACAAGGTCGCCTTCGTTCTCGCGGTGTGCATCGTCGGCGATCACAATCATTTCGCCGCGGCTGATGGCTTCGATCGCCGCCGCCACCGAACCGCTTCTGCTTTTTTCTGTCTCGTGCATTGCGTGCCCCGCCAAACAATCAAAAGGCCCTGAAATCAGGGCGCGTCTCCGGTGGGGACCTGCTGACGGCGCAGCAGGCGCCGTCCGTCTTCTATCATCCAGGCTGAGGCACGAACCGGCGCGCCATCACTGTCGGCCCCGGAATCTCACCGGATCTGTCCCGTACCAATGGCATGGGACTCGCGGGCTTTACCGCCGGCCGGGAGTAGCCTCTTTTGAAGCGCACCCGGTCCCGAAGACGTAATCAAACCCCGAACCATTCGGGGCAGGGGCTCATTGAGTCACGAATTCCATTCCAGTGCAAGCCAAAAGAGCTCAGCCAAAGAGCTCGTAATCAGCGGATCAGCGCCCGCCGATGGCAACGTATGCAATGAAAACCCCGTAAAAAGCCCCGCCGGCGAGCAGCGTCCAAGGGCTGATCGAACGGCGCAGGCGCAACCACAGCAGCATCCATAGACCGGAAATCAGCGCCAGCAAGCCAGCCAGCAAAGTTGCTCCGCGCAGCTCCCAGGTTGTGAAAAGCATGCCGAAGACCACGGGAAAACTGCTTTGGAAAACCATCGCGCCCGTGATATTCCCCAACGCCAGCACATCCTTGCCCTTGCCTATCCAAATGATGGAATTAAGCTTTTCCGGCAGTTCGGTGGCAATGGGAGTGATCAGCACAGACAAAATCATCGCCGACATGCCCAGAACCGCAGACACATGCGTGACTGCTCCCACGAAAAAATGGGCGCCGACGACAATCATTGCCAGGGATACAAGAACCTGTAAAACACTCCAGCGCCCCTTGGGCGCCACATGCAAAAAACGCGCTGCCATCAGCGGCTCAAGGTCTTCCATGCCGTGGTGTTCCATCTTCAAAATATGCCTGACGTAGATTCCGTAAG
>JBAXJV010000087.1:0-9829 GCA_037137675.1 bacterium
AGCGTCAGCCTGACCTAATTCTTGCTGGGTTCTCCGAGCAGTGCCGCCGTGGGGCCCCTCTCCGTTGGTAGACGAATAACCTCCGGACTGCGCCGCCGGAGAAGCCGCCGCCGGCGCCACGCCGGCGCCACCGGACTGCGCCGCCCCGTCTTCCGTCTCGGACACCGGAGCCGCAGGCACCGGTGCGGCAGTATCGGGATAGGCATTCCCGCTCGCGCCACCATCTGGAGGAAACATAGGGGAGCGCTCCGTGGAGCGATACCCGGGCTCCTGAGGAGGTGCTTCGCCGGCTCGTTCATGCCCCCGTGGCAGCCCCTCGCCGCCTTGTCGCGGGGAAGACATCTGCCCGGCAGACTGCGCCGCCAGCTCTTCCGGCGTCAGGCGTACGCGTGGATGAAACGGATGCGGCGCGCGCCTTGGCTGATGCCCGCGCCGCCGCGGCGCCCGGTTTCCGTATCCTTCTCGTCCAATATCAGGCCTGTCTTCAATCATATGCTTCACTCCTCAAACAACGCCAAACCCGCGCCACCTGCTCCATCAGCAGATCCTCCGTGCCCGCGTTGTAAATCACGTAATCGGCGCGCTCCATCTTGTCCATCACCGGCCACTGTGCCGCTAGACGCTGGCGCGCTTCGTCCTCACTCAACCCGCGCTCAAGCAAGCGGCTCATCACCGCCGCATCAGGCGCAACCACGCACACCACCCGTTGCCAGGCAGACGCCTGCGCAACCTCATACAGCAAAGGAATCTGGGCTATCACCACGCGTTCATCACAGGCCTTACAACCGCCCGCCCATCTTTCCAGCGCCGCCAGAACGGCAGGATGCATCAATCCGTTCAGTCGCCTCCGCGCCGCAGGATCATCAAACACCAGTTTTCCCAGAAGGCGGCGGTCAACTCCGCCATTACCCGCAACAATCTCAGGGCCAAAGGCCGCGATCACCTCATCGCACACCGCCTGCCCCGGCATCAGCAGCGCATGCGCCACTTCGTCCGCATCAATCACGGCGGCGCCGTGTCCGGCAAAGCACCGGCCACACACGCTCTTGCCACAAGCCAAGCCACCCGTTAAAGCCACACGCAGCACGAGCGATACTCCAGTCAGGGAGATAGGCTGAAGGCTTCAGACTGAAGGAATAGCAGCAAACAAATCAGCCGCAATGCTTTTCTGACCTGTTATACCTGAACAGCCTGTAGACCAGACAACCGTGTGAGTAGTTACTTGCAACGCTTAGTGTTCGATGAACTCAGCGATAAACTTGCGCCGGTCCATCATTGAAAAGTACCGCTAAAGGGCCTCATGGAAATAAAGTTCGTGGAATAAAAAAGCCGGATTTTCCAAGGGGCCAACCAAAACTGGTGATTACAGTATCATATCCCTGCAGATCGTCAATATAAAAAATCAGGTGTAGCGAATTACTTCGTCAACGGTTGTGTAACCGTCCAGAATGTTGCGGACGCCATCCTGGCGCAGCGTGCGCATGCCGAGCTCAATCGCACGCTGGCGGATCACAAGCGTAGGCTGCCGCTGGTTAATCAAGTCGCGGATCGGCTCCGTGACGCTTAGATATTCGTAGATCCCCTTGCGTCCACGATAGCCTGAGCCGTTGCAGTGAGTGCACCCGGCGCCATAGTAAAATTCGCGGTCGGCCACGTCGGCGGCGCTCAGCCCGAGGCTGTTCAGCTGCTTCTGATCGGGGCGGAAAGCGGTTTTGCATTGATCGCAAATGCGCCGCACAAGCCTCTGCCCGAGCACAGCTTCGAGGGTGGACGAAATTAAGTATGGCTCCACATCCATATCAATCAGCCGCGTGATCGCGCCGGCGGCGTCGTTGGTATGCAGCGTGCTGAACACCAGATGCCCGGTAAGCGAGGCATGAATGGCAATATGGGCAGTAATCAAATCGCGGATTTCACCGATCATCAGAACGTCGGGGTCCTGCCGCAGAAAGGCGCGCAGCACGCGCTCAAAGCTGTTGCCGACAATATCGCTGACCGGCACCTGCACAATCCCGTCAATCTCGTACTCGACCGGATCCTCGGCCGTCAGCAGCTTGTTCTCAGTGCGATTGATGCGCCGCAACGCCGAATACAGGGTCGTGGTCTTGCCGGACCCCGTAGGCCCCGTCACCAGAAAAATTCCGTTCGGCTTTTCAATGTCCTCAATGATGCGCTGATAAAGATCGTCCGGCATGCCCAGGTTCTCAAGCTCAAGCGAGACAATCCCGCGATCCAAAACACGCAGCACCATGCTTTCGCCAAACTGGGTTGGCAGGGACGACACACGGAAGTCAATCTGGCGGCCGGACACATTCATTTGAAGACGGCCGTCCTGCGGCAGGCGGCGCTCGGCAATGTTCAAGCCGGACATGACCTTGATTCGCGAAATGACCGGCATCGCCAGCCGCTTTGGCGGCGGCGCCATTTCGTAAAGCGCGCCATCCACGCGGTAGCGGATCTTGAATTCGTTCTCGAAAGGCTCGAAGTGAATGTCCGAGGCCCGGTCATTGACGGCCTGATAAAGCACCAGGTTGACGAACCTGATCACCGGCGCCGAGCTGGCGGCCTCTTCGACAAACTTCTCGCTCGTGCCGTCCTTGACGATTTCACCCATCTGCTCCGCAGCTTCAAATTCCGACTCCAGCGCGGAAAGCATATCGTTCACCGAGGCGCTTTCGTCTCCGTAGAACTGGTTGACGCAGGTCTTCACGTCGTCCTCGCGCGCCATCACCAGCGCCACATCCCTCGACAGCACAAACTGCAATTCGTCAAGCGTGGCCGGGCTCATCAGGTCATGCGTGGCAAGCGTAACCGAATCGTGGGCCTTCTCCACAGGCACCACGTTGTACATGCGTGCCACGCTGGCCGGAATGCTGTGAATCACGTCCGGCGGAATGTCGGTCGCCGGCAGATTAATCACGCGCGTTCCGAGCCCCTCGGCCACCATCTCCAGCAATTCGTCTTCCGACAGGATTTCCATGTTTATAATCACGTCACGGAAAGGCTTGCCGCTGCGCGATTGTTCCTCGCGGACGTCCGGCACCTGTTCGGCGCTCACCACCCCGTGGTCGAGCAGCATCTGGAGCAGTGGTTCGTTCTGAGTCGCTGCAGCCATTAAAACTACCTGCGCTTTCGCTGAGTCTCTTCCAGTTTCTGGACGACGGCTTCCGGATCCTGCGCCTTCGTGATCAAGTCCTCATAGCGGATTTTTCCGGCCTGGTACAGGTCCATCATGTACGCATCCAGCGTAATCATTCCGTGCTTGGCGCCGGTCTGAATTTCCGAGGTGATCCGGAAGGTCTTGTTGTCGCGAACCAGCGACTGGATGGCCGACGTGGAAACCATGATCTCGAAGGCCGCCACACGTCCGGGCCCGTCGGCTCGCACCAGCAGCAGCTGCGAAATCACCGCCACAATGCTGGACGCGAGCTGCGTACGGATCTGCGCCTGCTGGTCTGTGGGAAAGGCGTCCACGATGCGGTCCACGGTGCGTGCGGCGCCGGTCGTGTGCAGCGTAGCAAACACCAGGTGCCCTGTTTCAGCCGCAGTGATCGCGGCGCTCATGGTTTCCAGATCGCGCATTTCGCCGACCAGCATCACGTCCGGATCCTGGCGCAGGCCGCGCTTGATGGCCTCTTCAAAGCTCGGCACATCCACCCCGATTTCACGCTGCGTGACAATCGATTTGTGATGTTGATGATAGTACTCAATCGGATCTTCGACGGTAATGATATGACAGTCCCGCTCGATGTTGATCACGTTCAGCATGCTGGCCAGCGTGGTCGTTTTGCCGGAGCCCGTCGGCCCTGTAACCAGGATCAACCCGCGCGGACGGAACAGCAGCTCCTTGATTTGAAGGGGCAACCCGATTGAGTCCAGCGACATGAGCTTCGAGGGAATCTGGCGCAGCACCATGCCCACATTCCCCTTGGTCTTCAACACGCTTACACGGAAACGCGCCTGCGTGCTGAAACTGAAGCCGAAATCCGTGCCGCCATTCTGCCGGACCCGCTGCTGATGCTCGTCGGAAGTAATGCTCTTCATCAGCCGCTCAGTATCCTCCGGCCTCAAGAGCGGCACGTCCAGCGGCTGCATTCCGCCGTGAATTCGCAAAATCGGCGGAGCGTTGACCGTCAGATGCAAATCCGAAGCGCCTTCATCCACTGCCAACTGCAGCAAATCACTCATTTCCACGTTTGCCATTAGTCAAAGTCCCCCATGGTTACACGTATGACTTCATCCAGCGTTGTAACACCCGCAACGACCTTGCGCAACCCGTCTTCACGCAACGTCCGCATGCCCAGCTCGCGCGCACGGGAGCGTAAATCCGTAGACTGGTGCTTCTCGAAAATCATGCGCTGAATCTCATCGTTGATCAGGAAAATTTCGAAAATTCCACTGCGTCCGGAATAACCTGTGAGCGAGCATTTGTTGCAACCGTGTCCACGGTAGAGCTGCACCTCGGAAAACTGCTCGGCCGCAGCCCCGAGCAGGCGCAGCTCGGACGTGCTCGGCTTGTAATCTTCCTTGCAGTAAGGGCACATGTTGCGGATCAAGCGCTGGGCCACCACGGCGCGCAACGACGACGCCACGAGGAAAGGCTTGACCCCGATGTCAATCAAGCGGGCAATCGCGCTCGGCGCGTCATTTGTGTGCAACGTGCTAAACACCAGATGCCCGGTCAGCGCCGCTTCTGTCGCAATGCGCGCCGTCTCGTTGTCGCGGATTTCACCGATCATTACGATATTCGGCGCCTGACGCAAAATCGAGCGCAGCGCCACGGCAAAGGTAAGCCCGATGTCTTCGCGCACATGCACCTGATTAATGCCGGGCATCTGGTATTCAACCGGATCCTCAACAGTAATAATCTTGCGGTCCGGCCGGTTCACAAAGTTCAAACAGGCGTAGAGCGTCGTCGTCTTGCCGGAACCGGTCGGCCCCGTTACCAGCAGAATGCCATCCGGCAGCCCGATCAAACGGGTGAAGGTTTCCTGATCGTCCACTAGAAATCCGAGCTTCGGCAAACCAAGCGCCAGGTTCTGCTTATCCAGAATACGCATCACGATGCTCTCGCCATGACTCGACGGCACCGACGAAACGCGCAGGTCAAGTTCACGCCCCTTGATGTTAACCTGAATGCGCCCGTCCTGCGGAACACGCTTCTCCGAAATCTTCATGTTGGCCATGATCTTGACGCGGGAGATGATCGCCGACTGCAGACGCTTCGGCGGGCTATCCACTTCGTGGAGTACGCCGTCAACGCGGTATCGCACCCGGAAGCGCTTCTCCATCGGCTCAAGGTGGATATCCGACGCCCGGTTGCGATAGGCCTCAAAAATAATCAGGCTGACAAGCTTAATGATCGGGATATCCGACTCGGTCACGTCGGACTGCTGGACAATATCCGGAGTGCCTGTCGCCACCATGTCAACGGCGCCCTCAGCCAGCTGATCAATCATCGTCTCCATGGAAGTTTCGGCGCCGTAGTAGCGGTCCAGAGCCGCCTTGATCTCCTTCGGTGGCGCCACCACACCCTCAACCGGACACTTCAGCACATAGCGCAGGCTGTCCAGAGTATCAACATCGAGCGGATCGCCGATCGCCACCGTCAGCGTGTTGTCGCGCTTGGCTACTGGAATCACCTTGTACTTGCGCGCCACTTCGGCCGGCAGCGCAGCCAGCATTTCCGCCGTCGGGGGCTGGCTCGCCAGGCTGATCATCTCCATCCCGAAACGGGCGGCCAGCACCTGCAGCACGTCGTGTTCGTCCAACAGCTTGCTGGCGATCATGGCGTCCACCCGCGAGGCGCCTTCGGTCGTCACGAGCTTGCGCGCGTCTTCGACCTGCGTGGCGGTGACCAGGCCCTCCTCCTGCAGGACCTCCAGCACGTATTCGTCGTTACCCGTCACGCCATATTCCTTCCTAATGATCGTGCTAAGCGCCTCAAGTCCGGTGTTCAGTGTTCGGTGTTCAGACGGCAAGCATAGTACCAAACTCCATCCCCGCAGTACAATCGCCATCGGCGCCTATGTTTTCAACCGCTCTTCCAAAAGCCCGGACACCATCTGCGGATTGGCCTTGCCGCGGCTGAGTTTCATCACCTGGCCCGTCAGAAATTTGAGCGCCACCGCCTTGCCGCGCCGGTAGTCCTCCACCGACTTGGCGTTCTCGCTGATCGCCTGGTCCACCAGCGCCGCCAGCACCCCGCTGTCGCTCACCTGCGCCAGCCCGCGCGCCGCCACCAGCGCCCGAGGCGAACCGCCGTTCGCGAACAGCTCGCCGAACAATTCACGCGCCGTGTTGGAGTTGATGGCGCCAGCCTCGGTCAGCTCGACCAGTTCGGCCAGCGCGCCGGGCGTCACCTTGACCGCGCCGATTTCCTGGCCGGTCTCGCCAAGCCGGCGCAACATCTCGGTCATCACCCAGTTGGAGACGGTCTTGGGCGCCTTCGATCCTCGCGCCGCAGCTTCGAAAAAATCGCCCACCGCCTTGTCGGCCGCCAGCACGCGGGCATCATATTCGGGCAGGCCGTATTCGTGTGCGAAGCGCGCCCGGCGCTGGTGGGGCGTCTCGGGCAGTTCGCGCCCCCAGTCGGCAATCTGGGCCTCCGATAGAACCACCGGCATCAAATCGGGTTCCGGGAAGTAGCGGTAATCGTGCGCGTCTTCCTTGGTCCGCATCAGAACCGTCGCTCCGGCCTCCAGATCCCAGCGCCGGGTCTCCTGCACCACGCGCTCGCCCGCGTTTAGCAGCGCTTCCTGACGCATAATCTCGGCCCGCAGCGCCAGCAACACAGCCTTGAAACTGTTGAGGTTTTTCAACTCCGCCTTCGTGCCCAGCGCCGTCGCGCCCGCCGGGCGCAGGCTGATGTTGACGTCGCAGCGCAAATTTCCCTCTTCGAGATTGCAGTTACTCACGCCAGCGTACATCAGCAGCTGCTTCAGGGCCTGCAGAAAAGCCATGGCCTCTTCGGGCGTGTGCATGGCAGGCTCGCTGACGATCTCCATCAGCGGCGACCCGGCGCGGTTGAAATCAATTCCGCTGCAGGCCGCAAAGTGCATGTTCTTGGCCACATCCTCTTCCAGATGAATGCGCGTCAGCGGCACTGTCACAAGCCCGCCGGCGCTTTCGATTTCCACGCCGCCGCCGATGCACAGCGGCTGGTCGTACTGGGTAATCTGGTAATTCTTGGGCATGTCCGGGTAAAAGTAGCTCTTGCGGTCGAATTTGCTGCGGGGGTTGATCCGGCATCCCAGCATCAGCCCGCTCAACACCGTCAGACGGATCGCCTCGCGATTCATCACCGGTAGCGCGCCGGGGTAGCCCAGGCAAACCGGGCAGACATGCGTGTTGGGCTCGGCGCCAAAGGAGGTTGCACAACTGCAAAACATCTTGGACCGGGTTTTGAGCTGAACATGCACTTCCAGCCCGATCACCGCTTCGTAACGCGCCACGCTCATTTTCCGTCAGCTCCTGTCAGCCCGTTTCCAGCCGCATGTGGCGCCCGCCGGGTGTGCCACGCAGTCGCCTCCTCATAAGCCTGACCTGCCCGCAACACCTGCGCCTCGCCCAGCGCAGGCCCCAAAAATTGCAGACCCACCGGCAAGCCCGCCGAGGTAAATCCGCACGGCAGCGACAAGCCGCAAATTCCGGCCAGATTGGCCGTCACGGTAAAAATATCGCCCAGATACATCTTCAACGGATCGCCACCCGCCGCGCCCAGCTTATAAGCCGCCGTCGGCGCCACTGGACAAACAATCGCATCGCAGACCCCGAAGGCGGCATCGAAGTCACGGCGGATCAATGTCCGCACCTTTTGCGCACGCAGGTAGTAGGCATCGTGGTAGCCGCTGCTCAACACGTAAGTGCCAAGCAAAATACGCCGCTTCACTTCGGACCCGAAACCTTCCGCGCGGCTGCGCAGATAGAGATCGGTTGCATCTCCGGCGATCGCGGTCCGATACCCGTACCGTACGCCGTCGAAACGCGACAGGTTGGCCGAGGCCTCGGCGCAGGCCACAATGTAGTAAGTCGCGATCGCATAGCGGGTATGCGGAAGGCTGATGTCCACCACGACAGCTCCCTGCCGCCTGCATTCCTCCACCGCGCCGGAAACTGCGGCTTCGACTTCCGCATCCAGCCCGCCGCCAAAATATTCGCGCGGCAACCCCAGCCGCATCCCGCGCAGCCCGCCTGAACGCGACAGCGCCGCCTCGTAATCCTCCGCCGGCGCGGGCAGCGTAGTTGAATCCCGCGCATCGGGTCCGGCGATAACGCCAAGCAGCCGGGCCGCATCGCGCACGTCGCGCGTCAGCGGGCCGATCTGATCCAGCGACGATGCAAAGGCTGTCAAACCGTAGCGCGAAACGCGGCCGTACGAGGGCTTGAGGCCGACGCACCCGCAGAATCCAGCCGGTTGCCGGATCGAACCGCCGGTGTCGCTGCCCAGCGCCGCAACGGCCTCGCCCGCCGCCACCACGGCCGCCGAGCCACCGCTCGACCCGCCGGGAACGTGATCGAGGCTCCACGGATTGCGGGTGACTTGAAAAGCCGAGTTCTCCGTGGTCGAGCCCATTGCGAACTCGTCCATGTTCGTGCGTCCAAGCAGAATTGCGCCCGCCGCGCGCAACATCGCTACGGCTGTCGCATCATAGGGCGACACGTAGCCTTGGAGCATTTTAGAAGCACAGCCGCAGGTCTGGCCGGCGACGTTGAGCAGGTCCTTAATCGCCACCGGAATGCCCAGCAACGGCCCGCTCCGGCCTGCAGCGCGGGCGGCATCGGCGGTCCGCGCCTGCGCCAGCGCACTCTCTGCATCCACCGACAAATAGCCCCGGATCGTCCCGTCCACTTCCTGAATGGCCGCCAGCAGCTCCTGAACAATCTCCACCGAAGAACAGGCGCCGCGCATCAAGCGGTCCTGCAACTCGTGCGCCGTCAGCATAGGAAGTCCAGCCATACGTTCCCCGCCTTTACTCAACGATCTTTGGCACGACGAACTGGCCGCCGCTTTGCGCCGGAGCATTAACCAGCGCTTGTTCCTGAGTCAAACCGGACAGCGCCAGGTCTTCGCGAAAAACATTTTGGATCGGAGCCGCATGCGCCGTGGGCTCGACGCCTTCCAGATCCAGCTCCGCCAATTGACGTACGTAGTCTACAATCCCGTCCAGCTGCCCCTGAAACTGACGTGCCTCTGCGGCATCCAGCTTCATTCGCGCCAGGCGCGCCACGTAATTCACATCCATGGACTGGTGGTCGGCATTAGAAGACATCTGCTGGTTCTCCAAGTCGTCGGCGTTGTGATTCACACGCGCAGCACCGATTATGCACATTGCGCCCTTTCCATCCACCGGATTTTTAATAACCCTTGCCGCAGCTCCAGAAAATCCGTATAAGGCTTCCTACCGGATGCCTTGCTGCATTCGCCTATGGAAGCGTAGCTCAGTTGGTAGAGCAGCTGACTCTTAATCAGCGGGTCCCGGGTTCGAGCCCCGGCGCTTCTACCATCCATTTGTTGGCTTAATGCGCGTTTCGTCCTTTATTCATGCGGGTTGCGTGAATGTCTCTTGTTCACGTTTTGCGTACATTTTCAGTTTTCTTCCCTACCATGAATGTGTGCTTTTCGGTTTCACAAAGCACACACAAAGCACACAATTTAAAAAGTGTACAATTTGCCATGGCATGCAGAACGTCCGCACCACCGTAAACGTCCGATTTTCGGTAAGGGTGGAAGTCATGTGGTGGGAGGTTTGTTGGTGCGGGTGCGCATGCGTGGTGCGCATGCGTGGGGTCGTATATGGACATTGGACTTTCACTTGTCCGGCACGCT
>JBAXJV010000088.1:0-9766 GCA_037137675.1 bacterium
GCATCCGGATCATTTCCGGATTCTGAAATATCATCATAACCGGAAAAAACCACATTGTTGATGCTGCTGCTGTGGGGCGCCTGGACCCGCATGGGTGCGATGGCAAGCCTGCTCTTCTTCGGCTACGTTCTGGTCTGCGGTTTTGCCGCCACCAAAATACGCGCGGAAATGGGTGCGCCGTGGAGCTACATGACGCCCTATTTCGGGTTGCAGTTTGTAGCGGCGGTGGGTGGCTTCGCGGTTTTTCACTCTACCGGCATGCTGGTGGCAACCATCGCCGCCGGATTCATGTGTCCGACATGCTTCATGCTGATGGCGCCCGTGCAGAGGGAGATGATGGAGCTCGGACGGCATTTCGATGTCCGCCCCCGCCACGTTTATGCAGGCTTAGGGCTGGGGCTGCTCGGCGGGCTCTTTCTCGGCGGGTTCGTGCTTCTGTGCTGGGCATATGGATTCGGCACCGATAACCTGGTCAATTCCTGGCCGTACGAGCAGAACTGGTACTTTAACGGCTACCGTGCCGGCGAAGCCAACGTGGACCGCGCATTTCAAGCAGGGACGTTGATCACAACGGCGGAAACCCGACCGCTTGACTTCGTCAATAACCTGGACGCCAAAGGGTTGGGCATCGGGGCGCTTGTGACTGTTGTGCTGGCTGTTTTGCGCGCTAAGCTGGCATGGTTTCCGTTTCATCCGCTGGGCTATGTTCTGGCGTCCAGTCATTTTATGCGCGGTTGCTGGTTTATTTTCCTGCTGGCCTGGCTCGCCCGCATGCTGCTTTTTCGCATTGGCGGCGCCCAGATAATCCGCCGGGGGCTGGTGCCTTTCTGTGTCGGCATGTTTATGGCGTGCATAGCCTCAATTCTGCTGTTTGATGCCGTGGGTATAGTTATGCGGTTGCGCGGCGTGGCAGATGTGTATTCGCAGTTTCCCTAAGGCAGGGCGTGGCATTTAAATTTTATGCGGGAACCTTCATCCAGTAGCTGGCGCGATACGCTGATTGTAATTGCGATTTTCGGCGTGCTCGGCATGGCCGTGCTGGCGGGCTTCGTACTCTTTGCCCGCCCCCCCGCGCAGCCGGCGCCCCGGACGGTCCAACGTGGTTACGACGAAACCGCTTTGCTGGCCGCCCTGAGCGCTACGAATCTGGATGCCTGCATCGCTGAAATAGCGGCGGCCGGCGCGCCGCGCGATGGAGAGCGCGCGGTCGGCCGGTTGAGCGGCAGCCCGGGCTTTTACCGCACCGCTGAGCTGATTGAGAAAACTTTCCGCGATGCCGGGCTGGAGGTGCTAACTCAGGCGCTGCCCGTGGTGGTCCCCGAAACCGTTGTCTGCGACATCCGTGGCGAGGATGGCCGCCCGCTTGAAGGAGTCACGCTTTACCCGTTCACGCCATCAGGCATGACGCCGGTTGCGTTGCCACCGGAGGGCGTACGCGCACGGCTGATTGCCGCCGAAAGCACCTCCCTCACCAAATTGAACGGACATCGGCCGGAGGAAACAATCGTGCTGGCGCCTCTCGACGCAGCGGACGACTGGATGTCTCTAGCCAGCGCCGGAGTGCCGGCGCTGATTGTGCAGGAAGACCCGCTGGCCGACATACTGAAAGCCTCTCCTGACCAGCCAGGGCCCTGGCGTGCACTTGACAATTCCAACGAAGTAGGGTTTCCGCGCCTCGTGGCGTACGGGCCGATTGCGCGCCACGCCGGCGAATGGGTGACGCTGCGCGCCCAGGTCGCCTGGCGTACCAAAACTGTGCGTAACGTGCTCGGCGTGCTGCGCGGCCGCCAGCCCGGGCGTGAGGCGCTGGTGGTGACGGCGTTTTACGACAGTACCTCGCTCGTGCCGGAACGGGCGCCCGGCGCCGAGCCGGCGCTATCGCTGGCCGCCATGCTGGCCTGCGCTCAGGCGTTGTCGCCTTACCGCGGACAGCTCGAGCGCGATGTGGTGTTTGTCGCCACGGCCGGCCACGCGCAGGGTCTGGCCGGAGTCGGCCGCCTTATGGAGACGATCGAGAGCGCTTCTCCGCGCCGCGCCGATTACCGTTCCTTCGAAATGCAACTTGAAGAAGAGCGGGAGCGACTGCGCTTCGCACAGGAGGACGCCCCGCGCGTGCTTGATGTATTGGAGTCGGACAAATTCTCGCGCGATCGCTGGCTGACTGAACAGGCGCCCTTCCGCATCTGGTTCGAGTCGCAGTTTGCAGTCGCCGCCGGTGAAATTGCTCTCGAACGCCGCGACGCGGCGCTGGGCGCCAAGCTTACCCATGTGCGCGCCGGCAGTCCGACATTCCGTGATGGTTTTGATTTCGCCCGCGCGGACGATGCCGCGCGCAAAATCACAACCAATACCCATCCCTTGCTGAGGGCCTATCTGGACGCCAAGTTTAAAGAAAACCGTACGGCAAATCTGGTGGCGCTATCCTTTTTGGAGCTTCCCGCCCAGCCGGAGTTCCGGACCTACGACTATGTCGCCCGTGCCCGCGATCGTTTCCGCGAAATCGCGGCATGGCACAAGCGGCAGATCATCGAACTCGGCGACATGATTGCCGTCCGGCGCCTTTTCGAATCCTATGAACGCACCCTGACTTTGAATTTGGAGCTGTATTCCGGCGGGGTGCTGCAAAAACGCGATCTGTCTCTGTTGGTCGGGATTGGGCGCGTGGGGAGTGCCGTCGAACCGCAAGTTACCGATATCGCCAACACGCTCACGGAGATGGTCCCGCGTACGAACAGCGAAGCGGCCTGGCAGGTCGTCACCTGGGGCGCTTCCGACGCCAAAGGCAGCGCCATGCGCCCCAACCGGCATTCGACATGGAAAACCGAACTGGAGTCGGAGCCGTGGTTTCTCTGTGGCCGGTTGGCATTCACGCTGGTCAATTACGATTTCTTTTCTTCCAAGCTTGGCACGCCGGAGGACAACTTTACAGGATTGCCGAAAGAGGTGTTTCGCGAGCATGTGCTGGCTTTCGGGCGCACGTGTCTGGCGGTCGGTGTAGGACGGGTCCCATTCAAGACGATTGCCGTAGATTTGCAGCGCCGCGTCGGCAGTTGTTACGGAGGCGTCTTCACCACCATCGGTGGTGGCGCGATGAAGCCGTCGCATCCGATGGCCATCCGGACTTTCGTACGCCCATGCGCCGGACCAGTTTATTCGGAGCTCGATAGCCGTGGCATTCAACTTTGCCCGTCCGTTGAAACCAACCCCTACGGGGAATACCGACGGATGATGTTTTACGATCTTTCCCCCTATGTCATGTTGCAGGTAGATGCCGCGCGTTTCGATAGCAACGGGCGAATTACCTATTTCAAGGACGCTGCTCCCGCCGCGCAGTCGATTTTCAACAATGAAAAGGTTGCCAATTCCAAGTGCGCCCGTTTTGGCGGGAGCGCGCCGGCGCCGATCCATGTCGGCGTCTTCCGTTGTGCGCCGGTGACGCTTTACGACTCGATCAATCCCAAGACACTCAAGTCTTTCCGCGCCACCAGCTATTTAAGCGCCAACGGTCTGGTTTCGCCTGCGCGCTTCCGGCAGAATGCATTCACGATGTTTCTCGATCCCGAGTTCCGCTTCTACGTCGCTGGTATGGATGGCGCGCCCGGCAATGAAGAAGCGCTGGCGTACCGCGATTTTCTATGCCGCATCCCGGCGGACGCCCCGATCGCCCGCGATGAACCGGAACTCTGGGGCCTGGGCTACCTGGCTGCCGACACGCCCGTGCTGATCCGTCCGCATCTGGAAGCGGCGGTCTCGATGTTGCGCACCGCCGAAAAACGGCTCGTGCTGCAGCGGCGTTTCGGCATGGCCGACGCGCAGATGCTGAGCTTTCACCAGACTGCCACCAATCGCCTGGAGCAGGCCCGGCAGTTGCTGGAGAAGAACAACCCCGCTCAGTCCGCGATCGCCGCCTCCGCCAGCCTGGCTTACGCCATTAATAACCACCCCGTGATCCGCGAGCGCATATCACAGGCCGTGATCGGGATTCTCTGGTATCTGGGGCTGCTTGTGCCTTTTGTTTTCTTTGCTGAAAAATTGTTCTTCGGCTTTACCGACATACGGCGGCAATTGCTTGCCAACGGGTTGATCTTCATCGCGATTTTCGTGCTGCTGCGGCTCTTCCACCCGGCCTTTCAAATGGTACGTTCATCGCTTGTGATTCTGCTCGGGTTTTTGATCCTGTTCCTGACGCTGATGGTGACGGCGATGGTCGGCAGCAAGTTCCAGCAGAACCTCCGGGAGCTGCGCAGCCGGGAAGGCCGGGTTGAAGGCGCCGATCTCAATCGCGCCGGAGTTATAGGCACCGCTTTTCTGCTGGGCTTAAATAATATGCGCCGGCGGAAAGTGCGCACGGGGCTCACCTGTGCCACGCTGGTGCTGATTACCTTCGTTATGATTTGCTTCACTTCGGTATCCACGGACCTTGTGGACGTCGAGTACACCACCGGGCGGTCGGTCTGGAACGGGTTGATGATTCGCAAGCCGAATTTTATGCCGCTGGAATCCTCCGAGGTCGCAGGCGTCGTGCGCCTTTACGGCGAGCGCTACCCGATCACCACCTGGCAGTGGCTCTCGTCAGTACAGGCCGTCGGCAATACGGGGCTGCAAAACCCCGAACTGATCGTGGATCGTGAATACACGCTGGCTGGCGGGCGGGCTGTTAAACGCGCCCGCCTCAATGGCGTCATACGCATGGAGTGGAACGAAACGCAGTTTTCCGGCGTGGACCGCAGCCTGCTTACCCACCGTGGCTGGTTTCAGCGCCCCCCCGCCAACCGCGCGCAAAAGATTGCCGCCGCACGGGATAGCGTGCGGGAACGTTTTGAGGTGATCATCCCCGACACCGCCGCGCGCGATCTGGGACTGTCGGTGGAGGATGTGGACAACGGGCGTCCCACAGTCACCATTCGCGGCGACACCTACGAAGTGCGCGGCATCATGGACACTCTGGCGCTCGCCAAATACATCGGGCTCGATGGACAATCCATCCTGCCCTACGACCTGAACAGCGTGCAGACGCTCGGCAGCAAGGGCAATACCTTGATCGTTCCTGAAGACGTGCGACGCATCAGCGCAGCGCAGGTTATGTTTGTCAATCGCATGCCCGCGCTAAAATCCGGCGAGCAGGCGCTGGTCGTTGCCTGTGCCGTGCTTTTCCCCGGAGTTCCTTATCAAATCCGTCCGGATGATCCCGTGCTCCCGGCTGTCGGGCACAAGGAACAGCGGCAGACAGTGCTGGAGTATCTGGAACGGGTTAGCGAGCCGGCCTGCTATGCAGTCAACGGAATTGCCTACTACGGCTCACGCCAGCGGGCGCGCAGCCTTGCGGGGCTGTTGGATCTGCTTGTGCCGTTGTTGCTCGCCGCGCTGACCGTCTTTAACACGATGCGCAGTTCGGTTTATGAGCGGCGCGACGAAATTTACGTTTACAACGCTGTTGGCATCGCCCCTAATCACGTGTTTTTTATTTTCATGGCCGAGGCCTGCGTGTATGCGGTGATGGGCGCTATGCTGGGGTATCTGCTCAGTCAGGGCTCAGGCCGGCTGCTCAGCGCTTTCGGCCTTACCGGCGGCCTGAACATGGAATACAGCTCCATCGAAACCATTTACGCCTCGCTCGCCATTATGGTTGCCACGCTGCTCTCAACCATCCTGCCTGCCCGCGATGCGGCACGTCTGGCCGCGCCTTCAGATACCGTGAGCTGGACGCTTCCGAAGCGCGACGGGGATATGATTGAGTTGACGCTGCCCTTTACTTTCACCCCGCATGATCGCGTGGCCGTGGTCGGGTACTTCCGCCGCTGGCTCGACGCCAACGGCACGGGCAGCTCCGGCCCGTTCTACTGCGCCACGCCGGAAGCCCTGCTCATCGAACAGCCTGCCGCGGATGGCGGTGCGGGAACCCTGACGCCCGCCATTGGAACCACCATCTGGCTCAAACCCTACGATCTAGGCATCTCGCAACACATCGAAATTGCCATGCCCACCGACCCCGAAACGGGCGAGTTCGTGGCGCGCGTGCGTCTGACACGGCTCAGCGGGCACACGGCGGCGTGGGAAAAGCGGGTCAGGCCATTTCTCGGCGTGCTGCGCAAGCAACTCCTCAACTGGCGCGTTACCACGCCTGAAGAACGGCACGCAATGTTTGCCGAAGCGCGCGCGGCGCTGATCTGCCCGCCTGCCGCCACTACGGAGACCCCCGCCAATGGCTGAGTCAAAACCACCCCGCCCTGCGTTGGACCCGGAGCTCGAGATCTATCGCTCGATTCTGGAAACGCCCACGGAATTTAAAAACGGCTTCACCTGGGTGACCGTCGCCGGCGCGTTGTTCTGCGGCTTGTTGATGATGCCGGGCGCTATTTACCTGAGTCTGATGACCGGCGGCGGACTGGCCGCCGCCTGGGTGACGCTGATCATATTTTCGGAAATCAGCCGTCGCGCAATGCGCACGCTGAATAAGCAAGAGCTGGTGATCTTGCTGGTTGTCGCAGGCACGATGGCTGGCGGCGGTCCGATTGGACAGCTCGTCTGGCGTCAGTTCCTGATTCAGAGCGATGCCGTGCGCGATATTGGGCTGCTCGGACAGTTTCCCACCTGGTTCGCACCGCAACCCGGCAGCGCCGCCATCCTCGAGCGCAATCTTTTTGATTCGGCCTGGCTTATTCCAATCCTGCTGGTAGCTTTTATGCACTTTATCGGCAGCATCAGTCATTACACGCTCTCGTATTTCTTTTTCCGGCTTACATCCGACGTTGAACGGCTGCCCTTCCCCTTCGCAGGCATCAGCGCCGAGGGTTCGATGGCCCTGGCCGAATCGGGAGAGCGCCGCAGCACGTGGAAATGGCGGATGTTTTCGCTCGGCGCCATGCTTGGGCTGGCCTTCGGCGCTGTGCAGATCGGCTTGCCGCTGGTCACCGGCGCGCTGCTGACTAAACCGCTGCAGTTCATTCCTCTGCCATGGTTTGACGCCACGACGCTGACCGAGTCGCTGTTTCCGGCAACGCCCACCGGCATCGTAATTGATCTGGGTCTGCTCATTACCGGAATGGTGATCCCTTTCTGGGCCGTGATAGGCTCGGCTGCGGCGATGGTGCTGACGTTCGTTCTCAATCCGGTGCTGCACCATTTTGGAGTGTTGACGCGCTGGCAGCCGGGGATGGATACGGTCGCAACGACATTCAACAATTCGATTGATTTCTGGATGAGCTTCGGGCTCGGGGTCACCGCTGCAATCGCCCTCATAAGTATTTATCAGACTGTGCGGGATGTCGTGCGCAAAAGCCGCGAGGTGCGTGCGCGCCGGGCTGCAAGTTCCGGGGCTCTGCGGGAAAATGTCTGGACCGTGCCGCCCGGACGCGGAGACTTTTCGCCATGGGTCGCGCTTGCTATCTACGGCCTCTGCTCAGCGCTGGTCGTCAGCGTCTGCCACCGGCTGGTGCCGGGCTTCCCGGTGCTGTTTATGATTTTCTTCACCTTCCTCTACACGCCGCTGATTTCCTACGTCAGCGCCCGGCTGGTTGGAATTTGCGGGCAGAACGTGAACATTCCCTATGTTCGCGAAGCGGCTTACATCCTCTCCGGGTACAAAGGCGTAGAAATTTGGCTGGCCCCGATTCCCGTGGATAACATGGGCGGCAGCGCGCAGGAGTTCCGCGTCCACGAACTTACCGGCACCAACTTCTGGTCCTACGTCAAAGCCTCCTGTCTGACCTTGCCGCTCAGTTTTCTGCTGAGCTTCGTTTTTTGGGCCTTTATTTGGAAGTCCGGCGCCATACCCTCGGATATGTTTCCCTTCGCCCAGAAAATGTGGCAGCTGAACGCCAACAACACAGTCCTGTTGTACTCCGCCACGCTTGACACCGGCGGGGCGCAGCCGCTCTTTTTTCAGGCCATGCATCTGCCGGTGATTGGCGGCGCCTTTACTTTCACCGTCGCGGCGTTCGTCCTGCTCTCTGCCTTCCAGTTGCCGGTTATGGCGATTTACGGGTTTGTACAGGGAATCGGCAGTATGCCCCACGGGTTCGTGCTGATTGTGGTTGGCGCGCTGTTAGGGCGCTTTTTTTACGAGCGCCGCATTGGCCGCAAGCGCATGCTGGAAATCATGCCGGTGCTGGCTGCCGGCTATGGCACCGGCGTCGGGCTGATTGCCCTGATTGGAGTGGCCTTCAACCTGATCGTCAACGCCGTTTCTGCCGCACCCTTCTAGTCACAAATGAACCCTATTCCAAAATCCACGACGGTACTCACGGATGCTGTCGGCACCCAGATCCGCCTGCCATTCCGGCGGGCCTTTGCCATCGCCGTGGGGGGCATTCGTATACGGCTCGGGCGCTGCGTTGCGACGGTGCTGGGCGTCATGCTCGGAATTGCTTTTTTGATGAACAACCTGACAACGCCAATCCTTCGCAAGGCTGTTGCCAGCGAGCGGGACGTGCGTCGTGAGAGCGACATGATGCTCGCAGTTGTACGCAGTGAGCTTGGCGAAATCAAGGGCCAGTCCATCGCCGTGGCCGTCTTCGGGAATTCCAACGCGGGCGAGCGGCGGCTCGTCGGGCAGCTTGCCGCGCAAGCCCCCGGGCGCCTGAGCGTCTACGGGCTGCCCGCCGGACCGGGGCTGACGCTGTGCGGATTGGATGAGCTTGCCGATGGATCGGCGCTGCTGCTGGTGCTGGGCGATGCTGCTCAGGCGCCGGTGCCACGGGCGGCCCTGGCCCGCAATATGACCGCCAAAGTTTTGCTGGATGCGCGCGCTGACCGCGTCTATCCGGAGACTCCCGGTGGTGACGCCGTGCGCCACGAGCCGATCTTTGGAGAAGCGTTGGAACAACAGCGGGCGCGGATGGACGCAGATGCCGTTCGCGAGACTGCCCGCACGCGCTGGATTGTCATTGTTTCGCTGATTGTCACTGTAATTGTAGTCGCCAACGCCCTGCTTATGTCGGTCACGGAACGCTTCCGTGAAATCGGCACGATGAAATGTCTCGGGGCCCTTTCGAGCTTTATTCGCCAGATGTTTCTGATCGAGAGCGCCATCGTCGGGCTTGTCGGCGCAAGCCTCGGCGTGCTTGTCGGCGCATTGTTGCCAGTGCTTTCCTGTGGTGCCACGTATGGCTTTGGTACGGTTTTGCGTTCCACGCCGCCCGGCGCGCTGCTGGCGGTGGGCGCGCTTTCTCTTGCAGCAGGCGTGGGGCTATCCATCGCCGCTGCGATTTATCCAGCTGCGTTTGCGGCGCGCATGCTGCCAGCCAACGCCTTGCGGAGTAATGTATGACCCGCGACGACCGGCTTCAGGAGCTGTTCAACAGCGAAAGCAGTGACGTCAAACAAGGCAACGTCATCCGCGCGGTGGATGTCCGCAAGGTCTATCACATGGGCGGCGAAGAAACGCACGCCCTGCGCGGAGCCACGCTGGATGTGATTCGCGGCGAATACCTTTCGATCATGGGCCCCTCGGGCTCGGGGAAAACAACTTTTTTCAACATGATCGGCGGACTCGACAAACCCACCTCCGGCAAAGTCTACATTGATCAGGTGGACATCGCCCAGCTTGATCCCTATGAGCTGGCCTGGCTGCGCTGCCGCAAGGTCGGTTACATTTTTCAATCGTTCAATCTGATTCAGGTCATGTCCTGCCTGGAAAACGTCACCCTGCCCATGGCTTTCGCCGGCATGGATGACGATTCGGCCCGCCTCAAGGCTATGGCCTTGCTCGAACGCGTCGGGCTCGCCGACCGCGCCCTGCATAAACCATCGGAAATGTCCGGCGGTC
>JBAXJV010000089.1:0-9507 GCA_037137675.1 bacterium
TGCCGGACATGGCGCCACGCTTTGCTGGACCGGCCCTGTAGCGCACGGGCGCGACCCGATTCCCGAACCGCCACCCGCCCAGCAAACCGTCGGCGCGACTACGCTCGGCATCTGGCAGGAAGATGCCTATCAACTCTGGCTGGATGTCCAGACGCTTTTTGAGCTGCGCGAGAACCTCGATCGCGACAGCCTGCGCGTGTCGGAAATTGATGCCGGGCTGCGCGATTTTACTACGCTGATAGATTTTGAGCTGCCGCGCGAAGAGTTTCTGGCGACGGCACGCGCCGCCCGTGCACGGCTTCAGCCATTGATGCAGTGCGTGAACGGATCCACCGCCCCCACCCTTTTTGCCTTCGGACACGGCCATCTGGATGTTGCCTGGCTCTGGCCGCTGGCGGAGACCGAACGCAAAGCCGCCCGCACGCTATCTAATCAAATAGTTCTGGCGAATGAATATCCCGGCTATCGTTTCATGCACTCTCAGGCCCAGCTTTTCTGGATGGTTAAGCAGAAGTACCCGGAATTTTACCGCGAAGTTAAGCAGGCCGTGAAAAACGGCCAGATCATTGCCGAGGGCGGCATGTGGGTCGAAGCCGACACCAACCTGACGGGCGGAGAATCACTGATTCGCCAGTTTCTGCTGGGCAAGCGCTTCTTTCAGGAAGAATTCGGCGTGGACTGCCAGATGCTGTGGCTGCCGGACGTGTTCGGCTACTCGGCGGCTCTGCCACAGATTATGCAGGGCTGCGGCATCCGTTACTTCAGCACGCAGAAAATTTTCTGGACATATCACGGCGGTGATACATTCCCGTACAACACCTTCCAGTGGGTCGGGATGGATGGCAGCCAGGTGCTGGTCCATCTGCACAACGACTACAACTCCCCGACCAGCCCTGCCAGTACTATCCAGCGCTGGAAGGAACGTGTTCAGAAGGACGGCATCGCCACACGTCTGATGCCATTCGGCTGGGGCGACGGCGGCGGCGGTCCTGAGCGTGACCATGTCGAATTCGCACTGCGCCAGCGCAATCTGGAAGGTTGCCCGGGCGTGCGCTTGAGCGGCCCGCTGGAGTTTTTCAAGGACCTCGAAGAACGCGGCTATCCCGATAACCGCTACGTCGGGGAACTCTACTACCAGGCCCACCGCGGCACTTACACCAGTCAGGCTAAGACCAAAAAGGGCAATCGCAAGTGCGAGTTCGCGCTGCGCGAGGCCGAAATGTGGACGGTCGCCGCAGCAGCCCGCACCGGCTTCCAAACGCCCGCGAGCGAACTCGATACGGCCTGGAAGCAGGTGCTGCTGAACCAGTTTCACGATATTCTGCCCGGTTCGTCCATCGCCCGCGTGTACGCGGAAGCCGAGGCTACGCACGCCTTGGCACTGAAAACCGCGCAGGGAATCACCGCCCTGGCACAGACGGCGCTGACCGACCGTACCAAGGCACTCACAGTTTTCAACTCGCTCAACTGGAGCCGGCGCGTGCTTGTGGAATTGCCAAAGTCCTTCAATTGCGTTCTGGATCATACAGGCAACCCCGCCCCGGTCCAGGTGTGCGACGGCAAAATCATGGCCGAAGTCCAGACGCCCGCCTGTGGCTGGATTACACTTCTGCCAACTCAACCAGACGCGGTGATCAACGCCCCGGCCGCCGTTGTGCGCGCCATCGGGCACACTCTGGAAAACGAGCTTGTCCGCGTCGAATTTAACGAACGTGGTGAAATCGCCAGTTTCTACGACAAACAATCCCACCGCGAAACGCTGCAGGGCGTCGGCAATGTCTTTAAAATGTACAAGGACATACCGACGCGCTTCGACGCCTGGGATATTGACAGCAATTACCAGCAAATGCCGGTGGCGTTGGACGGGGCGGCCAGGATTGCAATTACCACAGCCGGGCCACTGCTAGCTCAATTAACTATTACGCGCAAACTGAACAACTCCACCGTCACTCAGGTTGTCAGCCTGCGGCGCAGCAGCCGGCGGATTGATTTCGCAACCAGCGTGGATTGGCAGGAATCGCACAAGCTGCTCAAAGTGGCGTTCCCAACCGCACTGCACGCTGAAAACGCGCTGCACGAGATTCAATTCGGGCATGTCTCCCGTCCCACCCACCGTTCCCGGCCATACGATGCCGACCGTTTCGAGGTTTGCAACCACAAGTGGACGGCCATGGTTGAGGAAGGGCGCGGATTCGCCATCCTCAACGATTGCAAATACGGCGTGGATGTACAGACAAACGTAATCAATCTAACACTCCTGCGCGCAGCCAGGGCCCCCGATGCGCATGCGGATGTGGGTGTTCAAACATTCACCTATGCGGCCTATGCCTGGAATGGCGCGTTTATCGAAAGCCGGCTTGTGCAGGAAGGCTACGAATTAAATGCGCCGGTCACCACCCATGCCGGTGCTGCGGGCGAGGCCTCGCTGTTCAGCCTGAACGTCCCGAACATCGTCATCGAGGCCGTCAAGCCCGCCGAAGATGCGCCGCAGGACGTGATCGTGCGTCTGTACGAAACCATGCGCACAGCCACCCGCTGTACACTTACCACGGCACTGCCTTTTACTGGAGTTCAGGCGACCAACCTTTTGGAACAACCTTCCGGACCGGTCAAAACACGCGGTAACGCGATTGAGTTGAACTTCCGTCCTTTTGAAATCAAAACACTGCGCTTCGTAAACACCCGTAAAACCGCACACGCCGGACGGTGAATTGTGACAGTATGAGTTCATCAACAATGCTGATCACGCCCGCTGAATCCAGGTTGCCCGCAGACCCGGCGTCCGACCGTATTACAGCCTTTGACACGGTGATGGAAGTGGCCACCCCCGCAGTATCTCCATCGAAGGACGATCGTTACCTGCTGGAAAATTACAGATCAATTCTTCAGAGCCGTGCCTTACGCCATCCAGTTCCATACCACTTTGTCCGCGAACTCGGCAAAGGCCGTCAGGGCATCGTTTTTCTGGCCATCCGTCAAGGCGCCCGCGGATGCCTCACGCGCCACGCGATCAAAATCCACGATCCTGGCATTTACTCCTCAGCCGGAGCCTATTGGTCTGATATGGCCAGGCTGGCCAGTCAGGTTTCCAAGCTGCAGCCTGTCAACAGCGACAATCTTTCAACACGCGAAGCCTACGACGAGGAAGGCGGCATCGGCTACCTGCAAATGGCGGTGATTGACGGAGTTGATCTCCAATACCTGCTTGACGGCACTCACGTCGCCATCGCGCGCAGCCAATCCTCGGATGCGGAATGGGAACACTTCCTGAAATTACTCTTCCGCGTTGATGAAGGCCGTTTCCGCCTGCAGCCCGGCCTGGCGTTCTACATCCTGCGCAAAGTGCTGATGGGCCTGACCGTGATCCACGAGGCGGGCTATCTGCATGCCGACATCAAGCCCTCAAACATCATGATTGACCGCAACGGCGGCGTGAAGCTGGTGGATTTCGGCCGCGCTGTTGGCATCGGCGAACCAATCACCATCCTGCTCGGCAGCCCGCTCTACATGGCCCCCGAAACCCACCGCCTTGAGCCCGGCTATGCACAGACCGACATCTTCGGCGCAGGCCTGGTTTTCCTCGAAATGCTGCGCGGTCAAACCATGATTGACTACACCCATCTTACCGATGCGCAACTGTTGACCTTCAAAATGGAGCTGCCGGATCAGCTTGAAAAGCTTCTGCCGACCCATGTGGTAAACTCCAAAAAGTTGGTGCGCATGTTGCGCCAGTTGATAAACCCGGACTTCCGGCACCGTTTCAATAGTGCCCACGAGGCCGAGGAATATCAGTACCGTACGCGCGGGATTAACCGCGAGCTGGACCTTCCCGCAGACGCTGAATATGACCGCGAACTGCATTACTATCTAGAAAAAATCAGCGACCCAGACACTGGCCATCTGAATCCGCGGCTGTAGAAGAGGGTGTTCGGTGTTCGGTGAAGGAACGACAGACAGAAATGCACGAATTTCCTAACAGTCTAGCAGCCTACAGTCTAACAGCCTGCGTCCCATGGGACGCTAATGCACGGAACACAACTTGGATATTGGACATTCCGTGTTGGATATTGGATATTCATTGGCAGAACACCGAACACTGAACACCAGGCGCCTGCGCAAGACATTAACAATGAAGCATCTTACACAACACCGCCCCCTGCTTTGGTTGCTGCTCGCCGTGGCGCTGGCCTACCTTCCGGGCGCGCTCTGTCAGCGTGGCTTCTGGGTTGCCGATGAAACGCGCTATGCCGGGGTTTTGCGCGAGATGGTTTCAGGCGGACACTGGATTGTGCCCTATCTGGACGGCAGTTACTACCCCGACAAGCCGCCGCTCTATTTTTGGGGCAGCTCGCTAATCGCCTTAGTCATCGGACGGCTTACTCCTTTCGCCGCCCTGTTTATCACCTGGCTTAGCGCTGCGGGCTGGGTGGTCGTAACTTGGCGACTCGGCCAGCGCATCACCGGTGAGCGTCCCGCCTTGATTGGGGCGTTACTGATGATCCCTGCCGTGCTCAGCCTGCTGTGCGCACAGATCGTACGCATGGACATGACCATGGCCTGGCTGACCGCCTGGGCGCTGCTGCTTTTTCTGCGCGCTGCCGACCCTGGCACGCGCGGACAATTCGCCGGATTTTATCTGCTCACGGCGCTTGCCATGCTGACCAAGGGCCCGCTTGGCCTGGCCTTCACACTGCTGCCAGCTGCCGGGGTGCTGATGCAACGCCGCGATGGCAAGACCTTACGCCGGCTGCTGCTCAGCCCCGGCTGGCTGATCGTCATTGCGCTGGCCGGCGGATGGCTGGCCACTGCATGGTGGCTCGGAGAACGTGATTACCTGCGCAACATCTTTGGCACACAACTCATCGGCCGCGCACTGCGCAGCGGCTTCCACAACGAACCGTTCCATTTTTACATTCTCGCATTGCCGGCGCTGCTACTGCCGTGGACCGGCCTCTTTCCACGCGCGCTGGCCGGAGCCTGGAGCAGGCGGCGCGAACGCGGATGGGACTTGCTGGTCTGGTGGTTCATCTCGGGCTTGATAACGATCTCGCTTGTTCGCGGCAAGCTTTTTATCTATGTGCTGCCACTGCTGCCGCCGCTCTTTCTGGCGCTCGGTGACGCTGTGGCGCGCTGGACGACTGCGCCCGTCACCACTGCACAGCAACCCTCGCGCCCCTCGCGCTTCGAATATGGATTTGGACCGGCGCTGCTCTTTTTGTGTCTGGCGCTGCTGCCGCTCGTACCGCTGGCATGGACTTGGATAACGGGGGCGTTTCTGCTGCCGCCGGAGGTCATAACCACCACCAATGCCACACTGAAACTAGTCGCCAGCCTGCCGCTTTTGCCGGTTGGTTTAGCGGCGTTGATCGCCGGAGCTTTAACCATGATCGCAGTGCGACGGGGCTTGACGCTGCAAGCACTCTGGACCACCGGTCTGGGCGTCGTGCTGGTCTCCGTCTGGTTCCATCTCGCCATCGCGCCGCGTGCCGACGCCTTTCTCTCAGGCCAGGCGCTGGCTAACGCCGTAAACCGCCTTCAACAAGCAGGCAAGACCGTTGTCACAGCCAGTGTTCAGCGCGGTATATTTGCGTATTATACGGAACAACACATGGAGGAAATTGAACTCGACCGGCTGCCGGAGGTCATGGCGGCAAACCCTGCACTGGTCGTGATCATGACCGCCGCTCGCTACGCTTCGCACCCGGAATGGCAGCTTGCCGCGCCGCGAGTGCTCGCGCGTCACTTCGTTGCCGATCGCGACTACCTGCTGGTCACACGTGCGGAACAGTAACCGGGACGGCGGCCCGCGCCGGGTCCAGCCAGCGTGTATACCCGATCCAGCCTGACCAGCCGCCCAATGCGCCCAGTGCCGCGCCGGCCAGAATGTCCGCTGGAAAATGCATGCCAACGTAAACCCGTGAAAAGGCCACGCCTGACGCCAGCAATATCGCCCAAACTCGTCCGCGCCGCCGTGCCAGCGCCACGTATGTCATAAAGAAAAAGGCCGTCATGGCGTGACCTGACGGAAAAGATCGCGATTCCAGCAGCGCACGGTCCACGATCCGCACATCCGTTAGTGTTTTAGCGGGGCGTGACCGGTCCACGGTTGCTTTGAGATAGTGACTGACAGCCCCTGTCAAAGCCAGTGCTAGCGTCATTGCCAGCAAATGCCGCCAAAATACCCGGCGCGTGGAATCAGCCAGCCAGGCCAGCGCGATCAGCGCAATGGTCCAGGTTCCCAGTGACGAGAGTTCCGCAAAAACGGTGTCCAACAGGTTACACCCCAACCCCTGATTGATCAGCCGGAACAGCGCATGATCGATATCAACTAATATATTCCACATGCCGCTATTATCACAGCCCTAAGCTCAGCTGGCAAGCTGGAGATCCAGACACAGTTCGAGACACAGTTCGAAACTTGACTCGACCAGCCGTTTTATTTAAATTACAAGCCTGCTAGCGCAATGCGGAGGGGTGGCAGAGCCTGGTTGAACGCGCATGACTCGAAATCATGTTTGCCTGCAAGGGCAACGGGGGTTCGAATCCCTCCCCCTCCGCCAATTATACCGCGTTTTCCTAAGAAATATGCCGTATTTCGCTGGCACTGTAGTTTAAAGTCATCGGACGGTTACGGCCGGCTATGTGACCAAAAGGCGCCTTTTTTTGGTCGCATTTGGTCACATTTTGGTCACACGAAAGAAGAATGCCCGCTCACCCGATGCAGAATCAGTAGGCCGCAAGGGGGGGATCCCGCACCCGCCTACGGGATGATGTCCCCGTCCGCCCGCCGCCACCAATTGAAGGGCTGACCTCAATTCCGGGATTACCAGGCCGCCAGAAAGTATGGGAGGGGCGCTCCGTCGCACCGTCCATGCATCCTTGGGTGGTGTATTGGGTTGACGAATGCCTGCTGAATATCAGAGATTATCCGCTCATTGAGCGGGGCTACACTTTAGGAAGTGCGGGATTTTTGTCCAACTTGTAACTAAAATCAGGATGTCGCCGTGAATACTTGTGAACCCACCCCGATCGGCTCCCGCCTGGAATTGTTTGTTGACGATTCGCTGATCGATTCGCTGGGCGGGCAGGCATCACTTCGTTTACATCGGCCGACGATAAAGGATCTCGCCCTGGTCACCGACCGCCCGTGGGAAGGGAATATGTGCGGCGGATACAAGACCTGTTTTCGCGACGGCAATATTTTTCGCCTATATTACCAAGCCTGGAATTTTGCAACGATCGAAGAGAATGGAAAAGCCAAGCTGGAGGGGGGAGCCCCGGTCAGAATCGGGTATGCCGAAAGCGACGATGGGATTCACTGGCGGCGCCCTTCGCTGGGGTTGATCGCATTCAATGGCTCGACTGATAATAACATTGTTTTCACGGGCATCGGCAAGGATAACATGGGCATTCACGGATTTGCTCCGTTCAAAGACTCAAATCCCGACTGTCCGCCGGAAGCGCGCTACAAGGCCTTGGGTGCGAATGAACTCAACTGGCCGCTTAAACTTTACGGGATGCAATCGCCGGATGGCTTGCACTGGTCTCTGATCCAACCCGACCCGGTCATGACGGAAGGGACCTTTGATTCGCAAAACCTCGCCTTCTGGGATCCTCAGCGCGGGGAATACCGGGCCTATATCCGCCATGTCTCAGACAATTTCTTTCGCGGGATCATGACCTGTACGTCTCCCGATTTCGTTCACTGGACAAAACCGGAGTGGCTGGAATACCCTGGCGCGCCCACCGAACAACTTTACTCGAACCAGGTCTCGCCCTATTACCGTGCGCCGCATATCTTTATCGGCTTCCCGACCCGGTATACCGAACGGCCCTGGTCGCCAACGATCGAGGCGCTCCCGGAACTGGAGAACCGTCGGTTACGGGCGCAGGTGAGCGAGCGATACGGGGCCGCCGTCACCGACGGCCAGTTCATGGCCAGTCGCGATGGTCGCACATTTAAGCGCTGGGATGAGGCCTTTATCCGTCCCGGACTGCGTCCGGTCGGGAATTGGGCGTATGGCGATAATTACCAGGGATGGGGATTGCTCGAGACGGCGTCGGATATTGCCGGTGCGCCGAACGAATTGTCGATGTTTGTCAACGAAGGCTACTGGCGCGGGACGGGCAATGCCATCCGGCGCTACACTTTGCGCATCGATGGCTTTGTCTCCGTGCATGCGCCGCTGGGGGGGGGAGAGTTGACGACGAAGCCGCTGACCTTTGGCGGTCGGCGTCTGGTGTTGAATATCTCCACATCGGGTGGCGGGAGTGCGCGGGCGGAGGTGCAATCGCCGGACGGTCATCCCCTGGATGGATTTGCGCTCGACGATTGCGTTGAGATGGTCGGCGACGCTCTGGAATTTCCGGCGCAGTGGCGGGGCAATCTCGCGACACTGGCCGGCCGACCGGTGCGCCTGAAATTTGTACTCCGGGATGCGGATCTCTACAGCTATCGGTTTGGAGACTAAACGGGTCGGTCTTTGATGCGAAAGAGCGACCGGAAATTGGATGTGAACGAATTAGATTATCGGGTGGAGCCACAGATCATCCGCAGTGGGTACGATCGTAAGACCTGATGGGTGCAAACGCGGGGCGGGGTGATTCCCCGAATCAGGCGGTGATCACGACCCAGAAGCTTCGCATTTCGGGGAGCGACATATTTTACGGCATCAATACCCTCCACAGCGAGGATTTCGGCCGGACTTGGACGATGCCCCGACCGCAGCCCGGTTTGATGAGGCGCCGCAATCCGGATGGCACCAAGGATTGCCCCTGTGATGGCACTCCCGCCTGGCACGCCAAAAGTGGCAAACTACTGTTGACCGGGCACCTGTCCCCCTAACACCTCCAGCAATCCTCCATCCATATCTTCTCCATTTCTCCAGCAGCACTCCATCCCAGGCAACCTAACCGCGCCCCCACCCTTTGGCAGACCTGCTGCGCCCTCCACAGCCGCAGGGGGGCGCGCTTACTTTGTCAATCCACCCATTTTGAAAACTACACGAAAAAAATGAAATGCTTGCCAATATTCATATCGGGGGGCATAATCATACAATAGGCAAAAGTTTATAACAGGGGACGGAATAACTATGAGTAACGAAGACACAAGCGAGAGTGGTTCAAATTATCCTCTGAACAAGCTGGATCGGCGGCGGCGCAATCTCTCGCGTCCCAGCCCCAGTGACCGGCGAAAGCATCTTCGGTATTTTTGCAATTTTCCCCTCACGATCCGGTATGACTCCCTGTCCGGGAAGACCGAGGCCGTAACGGCCCGGGTGACGGATATCTCAGAGGGCGGCCTGATGTTGGAGGGGCTTGATATTCCCGATGGTGTTTCAGAGGTGATGATCGAGTTCAAGGTTCCACCCGGCGTGATGCCTGAGGAATTTGTGCATGGTGGATGGGAATTGAAGGCCTTCGTGCGATTCCGTCAACCCGCAAGCGGAAAAGTTAGTGTCGAATTTGAAGAATCCCTGGGCAAGCGGTTGGCCCGCACCACCTGGA
>JBAXJV010000090.1:0-9308 GCA_037137675.1 bacterium
GAGCGCACAAGTTCGCAAAACGGGAAAAAAACAGACCGCTCCAAACCGGAGCGGTCTGATACTGACGGCAGGCAGTCCGTTTAATTCACTTTGGCCGGCGGCGGCACCGCAGTGGCAGGAGCAAGCTTCGGGCATGCGCCGCAACCGGGAATGTCTTTCATGGCGATTTTTACAACATCCTTACCGCAACTGCACTTGGCCGCGTCGGCCTTGATTGTGCACTTGCAGTCGCCTTTACAGGAGCACAGCGACACCATGCCGTCCGCGCAAGCCAGAACGTGCATTTTGACCAGATCCATGGCGCACTTGGCGCACTTGCCGGCCGCCAGAGCCCCGGTTTTGCACATCGTGCAGACATACACTTCCATGGAATTGCAGCGCATCTGCTTCGCGCTGTCAGCCGCCGGTTTAGCCCCCGGGCAAGTGCCGCATGCCGCGAATGTTGAAGCCGCTGAAACCAGCAGCAGTCCGATCACCATTGTTATGATTTTCCGCATATTGCCTCCTGCTTATGTTGTTTTACCCGGCGGGTCTTTTTCAAAACGCGCTGTCGCATCGGCCTGAATGCCCTGACGCTTGGATTAGTATGCGCCCACCGTTGGCGACACACAAGTGAAAACTGGCGACTTGTAACTGGGTGTATTGGGTCACGACTAAGAGTTCGTGCTTTGCCTGCGGCAGGTTTTGGCTTAGATTTGCCGGCAACGGAACAATGCGCATGCCACGGCCGCGCAACGACCTTTCAAAAACTTTCGGACGGATGGTTTTATGAAGACCGATCATTGGACAGCGGCGCGTATTTGCGCGCTAAAGGGGCACGAACGTATTGTGAGCCTGACGGCTTATGATGCCACGATGGCGCGGCTGGTGGACGAAGGCGGTATACACCTGATCATTGTCGGGGACTCGCTGGCGCAGTCCGTGCTGGGCTATGCCAATACGCTGCCGGTGACGATGGAGCAAATGCTGCATCATACCGCCGCCGTAGTGCGTGGCGCACAGCGGGCTCTGGTTGTGGCCGACATGCCTTTTCTTTCGTATCAGATTTCCGATGAACAGGCGCTGCGTAATGCCGGACGGTTTCTGCAGGAAGCTGGCGCGGGCGCGGTGAAAATTGAGGGTGGCGCCTTTCGAGCTGGAACAATCCGCCGCCTCGTGGCTAACGGTATCCCGGTGCTGGGGCATATCGGGCTGACGCCCCAAAGCGTGCTGACTCTGGGCGGGTACGTCGTACAGGGGCGCGGTGAGGCAGCTGCGGAGCGCCTGATTGAAGACGCCTGCGCCGTGGCCGCTGCAGGCGCTTTCGCCGTGGTTGTGGAATGTGTGCCACAGGCCTTGGGCGCAGCTTTGACGAAGGCGTGTCCCGTGCCGACGATCGGGATTGGCGCAGGGCCGCATTGCGACGGCCAGATCCTCGTGATCAACGACCTGGTTGGTCTTACACCGCCCGAGGCCACGCCGCGACTGGCTAAGCGCTACGCCGAAACCGGCGCGATGATGAGAGAGGCCATCGCCGCCTATCGCCGCGACGTGTCCTCCGGCGCCTTTCCGGGGTCGCAAAACATCTACTGATTGCGGTTGATCAACGCGGCAGCCACGCCGGCTCCGAAACCATTGTCAATGTTGACCACCGTGATGCCCGGCACGCATGAGTTGAGCATTGCCAGCAAGGCCGCAAAGCCCCCTTGCCCGGCGCCATAGCCGATGCTCGTTGGCACGGCGATTAGCGGGCGATCCAACAACCCGCCCACGACGGAAGGCAGCGCGCCTTCCATGCCCGCGACCACCACCACAACCCGCGCGGCGCGCAGCGCATCCACGTGCCGCAACAAGCGGTGCAATCCGGCGACCCCGACATCGTATAGTGGCTCGACATGTGCGCCCATGCGCTCGGCTGTGAGCGCGGCCTCGGCGGCGACAGGAATGTCTGAGGTCCCGGCGCAGACTACTGCCACCAGTCCCGTTGGTGGCGGCAGGGGAACCGTGTCGAGCGTTATAATGCGCGCGTCATGATGGTAGACGACTTCAGGAATCGCCTTGCCGATGGCGGTCGCCTGTTCCTGCGACACCCGCGTTGCCATGCCGTTTTGCCCGGCCCCGCGCATGGTGTGCAAGATGCCCACAATCTGTTCAACAGTCTTGCCCGGGCTGAAAATTGCCTCCGGCAAGCCGCAGCGACGCAGGCGGTCGGTGTCAATGCGGGCGTATCCGACATGCCGCTCGCCGGCACCTTCAATCTGCCGCCGGGCTTCGTCAGGCGAGAGCTGCCCGTTGGCAACAAGGTCCAGCAGTCCGGCAAGATTGGAGTTGATAGTGGACATGCGCTTCCTAACGGCGGTTCAGTGTTGTTGGTTCAGGGAAGAAATGCTTGTGCTTAATCTGCTGGTGTTAACCTTTTGCATCACCCGCCCCGGTGGCTATGGCCCGGGCTTTTCGCACTCTCTCGAGGTCGTCGTAGGGGGCGTTGCGCCGGGCGTAGCGGTCGGACATGCGGCTTTCCAAAGCCGCCCAGTCCTGTGCTGTCGGGGGTGTCGTATAATCCCAGCGCTTGACGTCGGAACGCCAGAACTGCCAGGTAATCCCCCGTTGGCTGACCCCGGCCCGCACTTCGCGCCGTACCGCACCTTCAAGTTTTTCTACCCAACGAACGTCCCGTCGCATTATACTTTCCCTCCGACACAAATATAAGAGCCCGTGATTTATGAACAAACCGGATCCGCCGCCCTCTTCCAAACAGCCGCGACAACCTTATCGTAACCGTACGCCTTTGTCCACGCCGGTGGAGCGCCCGCCTGATCCGGTGAAGAGCTTGCCGCAACCCCGTAAAATCCGTATACGGCGCATGCCGCACGCTGCAGCGCCGCTAATTAGTTCGCCTGCAGCCAAGCGTCCGGCAGGGACGCCGCTACGCATTGTCAGGGCGCTGGCCTGGATCATACTGGCTGTAATTCTGGCCGGCACCGCCGCAACCGCAGTGGCCTACGTTCATCTGAAAAGGTTTCAGGCACGGCTGGATGAGGTGGATGGCTGGATGGTGGCGGGAAACGATACGTCCGCGCTCTTCGCATTGCGGGCGATGGACGAACCGGCCGCGCGTCATGGCGTGATGGTGCGTGAAGTCGGGACCCGCACCGTGCGCGTGCTCGTGCGGCTGGGCCGTATCAACGAAGCCGAAGACGTTGCCGATGCGCTGGCTGCGCTTGTGCCGCCTGATGATGCGGAGCCCTGGGCCTTCGCATCGCTGCGGGATGTGATCAGCCTGCCGCAATGGGTTGCGGGCGATACGCTGTATGGCGCGGAGCGGATGGCATGGGACCGCTGGGCTGGCTACCGCGAATTGCTCGCATGTTTGTGTGCGCGGGACCGCTTGGAAATGGAAAAGGTGCGCGTGCTGCTTGCCGCCCGCCATCCGGACAACCCGCTATGCCCGGGAAAACTCAAGCCTGTGATTAGAGAGGCCGACAATCAGGACGCTCCGATAACTCAGACAGGGCAGAATCCTCCCTCCCTCCCGCTTGCGGCAGACCCTGTTGCAGCGTCTCCTGCGCTACTTCCACTCCCGGTCCCGCTGCCACCGCCTACGCCCACGCCTGCCCCTGCATCTGCGCCTGCGCGAGCCGTTGGCGCGGCGCCGGCAACGCAGGCGGACAGGCGTAATCTCGCGATCGTTCAATTGCACAAACGGCAGTCGGAGATTCAGGCGCAGCTGAAAAACCTGCATGCGGATAATGACAGCGCGCCAGTCAAAAATTCGCTAGCGCAGATACGCCTTGACCAGTGCCGTGCAGAGATGCAAAAAATTGCCAGGAAGTCCGAGTCGGTCACGGGCGATCAGCGTGTGCGTGCGCTGGAACAACTGCGCCAGATGAAGTATAAGGAAATGCAATTGCAGCGCGATGCGGGCCCGCAGCAAGCGGCTCCGAGCCGTCAGGTCGTTGCGCTGCGCAGTGAATTAGCAGGCATCGAGGAGCAGCTGAACGCTTTGGAAACCGAACCAGTAGTATCTAAATAGGCTGGCTGTCAGAGAACAGTGTCAAGATACAGCCTGAACAACCGGATGGAGATGGCGCACATGAAGCTAGGCATTATCGGCGGGAGCGGTTTATATCGCCTCGAGGGCTTGACGGACGTGGAATCGGTGACCGTGAAAACCCCCTTTGGCGCGCCTTCCGACGCGCTGCTGCACGGACGTCTTAACGGACGCGAATTATATTTTCTGCCACGGCACGGGCAGGGGCACCGTTTGCTGCCGGGCGAGATTCCCCACCGCGCAAACATCTTTGCCCTGAAGGAGCTCGGTTGCGCCTGGGTGCTTTCAGTGAGCGCCGTAGGCAGCCTCCGCGAGGGCTTGCAGCCACGAGACGTGGTGCTTCCGGACCAGTACTACGACCGCACCAAATCCGCACGCGAGCACACCTTTTTTGGCAACGGGATCGTGGCGCACGTTTCGTTCGGCGATCCGGCCTGCGCCGCCTTTCGCAAGCTGCTGGCCGGCGTGGTTGAGGAAATGATCAAGCAGTCGGCGAGCGCGGCGCGCCTTTTTCCGTCCGGCACTTATGTGAATATGGAAGGGCCGGCATTTTCGACGCGTGCGGAGTCGGAGACCTATCGCAAGCTCGGCTTTGACGTCATCGGTATGACCAGTCTGGCTGAAGCCAAGCTCTGCCGCGAAGCGGAAATCTGCTATCAGGCTATGGCTATGGTGACGGACTTTGATTGCTGGCACCGCACCGAGGAAGAGGTCTCAGTCGAGGCTATCATAGGCCATTTGCAGTCCAACGTCGTTTTCAGCAAGCAGGTTATCAGCGAGCTTGCCCGGCGTCTGCCGGAGGCGCGCGACTGCGCCTGCACGAAGGCTTTAAAATACGCGATTATGACGGATCCCGCAGCGATTCCCGAGTCTGTACGGAAGTCGCTGGCGCCTTTGATCGGGCGCTATGTCCAACCTTCAAAATAGGCGGCTGCCGCCACGCCTGGTTCCTCATAATGCGTCATTTATGGCGGGCCTTCCTTGATCTTGCGTTTCCGCGTGCTTGCGCGATTTGCGGACGGCCGCCGGGGTTGGATGCACGGCAGCTCTGCTGGGATTGTGTCGCAGACCTGCCGCTGATCACGATGCCGTTCTGCTCCGTCTGTGGCGATCCGGCGGATGGTGTAACCGAGTCGGATTTCGTCTGCGGCTGGTGCCGCGACCGGCCGCCGCCTTTCGAACGCGCCCGTTCTGCGGTGCGTTTTCACGGCGCGATACGCGACCTCCTGCATGCTTTCAAATATCAGGCGGCCATCCACTTGACCCCCGACCTGAGCGGACTTCTGGAAGGTTGTGTGCGTGCGCATTACGGCGCCGAGGTGTTTGACGCCGTATGTTGTGTGCCGCTCTACCCGGCACGCGAGCGCGAGCGCGGCTACAATCAGGCCCGTCTGCTGGCGGACGATTTGGCCCGCCACCGCAGCTTGCCGTTCATGCCGCGGTTGCTGCGCCGTATCCGTTCAACCGGTACTCAAACCCGGCTCAGCGCCCACGCTCGCGCAGAAAACGTGCGCGGCGCATTCGCAGTGGCCGACCCGGCCTGGGTGCGCGGGCGAAGGCTTTTGCTGGTGGACGATGTGATGACCACCGGGAGCACTGTCGCAGAATGTGCGCGTGTGCTGCGCAGCGCCGGCGCCTGGCGTGTTTTCGTCGCTACCATCGCACGCGGCGGCTAGGAAAACGGTGGATGGTTGGGGGTGGAAGGTGGAGGTTCAAGGGGGACGGAACATCCAATATATCCAAGCGCATATCCCTGTAATCTGCGGTAAACAACCCGACACCTGGCGTCTCCGATCAGGGTTCAGCGTGGCTTGGATTCCCGCAAACTGTGAGCTTTGCAACTGGCTTATCGGTCATGCTTGCCGTATACTGAACCAACGCCAATGAAAAAGTGTCCGTTTTGCGCGGAAGAAATACAGGAAGAAGCTGTTCTGTGCCGGTTCTGCGGACAGTTTCTCGAGAAAAGGCAGTGCGTGCCCTGGTATTGCCGGCCCGGCTGGCTGACCACGGCGGTGCTCTGTCTGGGCCCGCTGGCAATTCCGCTCTTCTGGCTTAATCCGACCTTCACCCTGCGCAAGAAAATCATCTGGACGATTTTGCTCCTCATCGTAAGCTGGGGCACTTGGATCGCTATGCAAAAATCCATCCAATCGCTTGAGAGCTATTATAAGCTGATTGATCAACTGAATTACTAGTTTATCAACATGAGTGCGGATGTCATTTGTTGTGAACAGTTATTGTCGGACGCGGAGCTTTCCGCTTTGGATGGTTTCTGCCGTGGCCGTTCAGGGGCCGCAATGCTTCCGGAGCTGGCGGCTTTTTTGCGTGACCGGTTCGGTGTTACGCTGGAGTGCGATCCTGATATTATCGCCGGCTTCGCGTGCGATAGTTCGAATCTCCCGGGCATGGCGCAGGCTGTCGCCCGCCCGTCCAGCCCGCGCGATTGCGCCGTGATATTGCGTGCCTGTTCTCAGGCGGGCCTGCCCGTCACATTGTCAGCAGGGAAATCCAATCTCACCGGGAGCGCCACCCCTGAAGGCGGGGTGGTTTTATCCACTGTCCGTTTAGCGAGCGCTGATGGGGCCGGTGGGGCGGCGGTTCTGGTTGATCCGGAAACCTGCACGGTGCGGGGTGCCGTCGGGATGATCCTCGAGGAAATGAGGCGGGAGGTGCTGCGTGTCACAGATGGCCGGCTGTTTTACCCCGTTGACCCTACCAGCCGTGCGGATGCCACTGTCGGCGGAACCGTGATATGCAATGCCTCAGGCTTTGTTCCGGGTCACGGCGGTGCCACGCGCGAGTGGGTGCGCGCGATCGAGCTGGTATTGCCGGATGGCGCGCGGATCCGTGCGGAGCGCGGACAGTACCTGTCACGCGCCGGCAGGTTTGTGCTCGAGAATGGGTGCGGCCGGCGTGAATGGCCGGTGCCCCAGCACCTGCGGCCGGCGATCAAGAACGCCGGCGGACCATTCTCAGCCGTGGACGGGGTCATGGATTTTGTGGATCTGATCGTTGGCAGTGAAGGCCTGTTTGGTGTTCTGACTGCCTGTAAGTTAGGGCTGCGCAAGAGCCCTGATGCCGTGCTGGATCTGTTTTTCTCGCTGCGTGACGAATCGCGGGCGCTGGCGTTTTATAAACAGGTTCGCGCCCATCTCAATGGCGATCTGGGCTCGCTTGGCGCTCTGGAGTATTTCGGCGTCAATTGCCTGCGCTACATGAACCACCGCGACCTGCTGTTCCATGGCGATGACACGGTGGGCATTTATTTGCAAGTGCCGCTGTACGGGCGGTCACTGGATGAAGCCGCTGAAGAGTGGATGAGCGTGATTCTCGAGAGCGGTTGCGGTGTTCAGGACGAGGCCGTTGTGCTGCTCGATTCAGAGCGGAACTGGACGCGCTTCATGGAGGCGCGCCATTCGCTGCCGGCCAATGCCTTGGAGGTTGTGAAGCACCGCGGGGCCTTTACCATCATGACCGACACCGTGGTGCCGCCCGACCGCTTCGAGGAATTTCTTGTCTTCACTCACCGTATTTTAGGTGAGGCGGGAATGGAGTATCTGGCGTTCGGACATCTCGGGGATTGTCACCTGCACTTCACCTTGCTGCCGCATCGCGAACAACTTGACCGGGGCGTGGATCTGTATGACGCCATCGTGGCCAAGTCCGCCGATCTGGGCGGCGTCTATTCCGGTGAGCATGGCACCGGCAAGCGCAAGCGCAAGGACTTTCTGCGCTGCTATGGCCCGGCGGCAGTCGAGCAGGTCCGGCGCTGCAAGGCGGCGGTGGATTCCGGTTTTGTGCTCAACCGTGGCAATGTAATCGAGGCTTTATGAGCCGGCGCATTGAGCTTGAATTCGGCCGCGACGTGCTGGGCCTTGAGTTACCGGACACCGCAGATGTCCTGCGTCTTCCGGATGTCCGTCCGTTAGCCGATCCGTCCGGCGCCATTTACGCAGCGCTGGCGACGCCGCTTGGCGCGCCGCCATTTTCTGAAGTCGTGCGCGTGTGTCGAGCCCGGCACGCCGATCCCGTGGGAGTGATCGTGATCAGCGATAATACCCGCCCGGTGCCGTACCGCGGGGCTGACGGGATTCTGGAGCCATTGCTTGAGCTGCTGCGGGCTGGCGGATTCCGCCGGATCAAGGTGCTGGTGGCCACCGGCACGCATCGCGTGATGTCCACGGACGAATTACGTGCGATTTTGACGCCCGCTGCATTTCTGACGGACGTGCAGATCATCAACCACGATTGCCGCGACAACGCCTCGCTGTGTCGCATCGGGAGCACGCAGCGTGGTACAGAAATCTGGCTGAACCAGCACTACTTAAACGCCGATCTGAAAATCCTGACCGGGCTTGTGGAGCCGCATTTCATGGCCGGGGTCAGCGGGGGACCCAAGTCTGTCTGCCCCGGTCTGGTCGGTGAAAAGGCCACCACCGTATTTCACGGTGCGCGCATGATGGCGGATGCCCGTGCCGTCAGCCTGCAGTTGGAAAACAATCCCTGTCAGGCGGAGGCTATGGAGGTGGCGGTCAAGGCCGGGGTGGATTTCATCGTCAATGTCACAATCAGCCGTGACCGGCAGCTAACCGGGGTCTTTGCCGGTGCACTGGAACAGGCGCACCGCGCTGCTGCGGCGCGCGTAATGACGGAATCCGTGATCCCGATCAGGAGTGAATACGATGTGGTTGTGACGCATGCCGGGTTTGTGGGAATCAATCACTATCAGGCGGCCAAGGCTGCGGTCGAAGGCTCGCGCGCCGTCCGCCCGGGCGGCACGCTGATCCTGGCCGCGAATAACACGGATCTGAATCCGGTGGGAGGTCCGCATTACCGGCGTCTGCTGCCGATGTTGACGGAGCTGGGCATAGACGAACTGGAGCGCCGGATGCTGGCTGATGAATGGTGCTTTGTCCCTGAACAGTGGGAGTTGCAAATGTGGGGGCGTGCCTTACGCAAGCTGGGCCATCCGGATCGTCTGATTTACTGTTCTCCACGGTTGACGGGCGCGGCGTTTCACGGACTCCCGGGCTGTGATGGGGGCGCGGGCCTTGCGATCGGCGGCCCGGAACGCGATCTGGCCGCGGCCATGGTTCAACGGGCGCTGGACCGGGCGGTGGCCGTACGGCCCGGCGCACGCGTGGCGGTGCTGGTGGACGGGCCGTATGGGATTCCCAGAGAGGTTTGTGATTAAGGGAAATTGATATCCAGCTGCACGGTAAAGGTGTTGGCGCCTGCGAGGGCCGGCTTGTCCCAGATGTCGTATCCGAAGATCATG
>JBAXJV010000091.1:0-9307 GCA_037137675.1 bacterium
CAACGCAACCTGATGCTCACCATGCTTCTCGGCGGACTCTGGCACGGCGCGGCCTGGACCTATGTTGCCTGGGGTTTCTACCACGGCCTTCTGCTGGTTGCCCACCGCCTTGCTGGAGAATTGCTAAAGCCGATCGGATGGCTGCACCGCTTTTTCGCAGGGCGACCCGGACATATCTTGAAAATCCTGTTTTTCTTTCACCTGATCTGCATCAGCTGGCTGCTGTTCCGTTCCAGCACCATTGCTCAGGCCGGCAGCATGCTCATAACCTTGATGACGGGATGGACCTGCCTGCCTGCTGGATTAGTTGTCGCAAACCAAGCCGTCGCGTTGGCTTTTTACGGACTTCCGCTGTTCGCAATGGAAATCTGGCAATATCGCTCCAGCGATCAGCTTGTCGCGCTCAAGGCGCCACGAATCGTCCGGGCACTGCTCTATCTGGCACTGTTTTACGGAATTGTGATCTTTGGTGAAAGCCATGCGCAAACGTTCATCTATTTTCAATTCTAGGCTCTTCGGCTCCGCGCTGATCTGGGCCGTGATGGCTGTCGTTCTCATCGAACGGCACGCCCAGATTGATTTGCCAGCCCGTCTGGCGAGCCACGAAGTTGACCAAATGCTGTACGATCTTGATCATGGACGCATTCCGAATGGCGAAACGCTGTTTCTTGGCGATAGCGTAGGGCGCCAGATTGCTCATGCTATCCTGCGCGGGAAGAGGGACGCATTCGTTCCATTGGCCAGCAACGCTGCCATCGAAACCCCCGGACAATATTATATACTCCAGCGCTATCTGGAGCACCATCCCGCGCCCAAGCGCGTCATCCTTATGATGGGCAACCCCGTAGAAGGGCAACTCAATGGCAACTACACCGAGAATTATGTCCAACGGTGCTTTTTGCGCTGGCGGGAAATTGAGGAACTCGCGTGGGCCCGGCACAGCCTGTCCTTCGGAATAGTCATGGCCGGATACAAACTATTTCCAACATTCCGCTATCGCCTGAACCTGCAAAAGGCCATTCCCCTACTGGAAACACCCAACCCATATTTCGGATGGCTAGACATGCCCACGCAGTCTGGAACGCCCAAACTCACCACGAAACACGGGCTGCTGGATGTGATTAACGCATGGATAGAAAACCGTTGCCTCAGCCCGCAAATCGCCAGCATCTATTTCCGCCGTCTTGCCAACTTTCTCGAGGTGCGCGGGATCGAGTGGGTCTATCTGCCCATCCCGGCACCAGAGTCGGCATCCCGCATGGTCCAGCCAGACGGATTCTATGGCCACCAGGTGCAGTGTGTTCGCGACCTGTCCAGAATGTTTCCTTTGATGAAGATACACGACCGGTTTTTGACGTATCCCGACACATGGTTTAGAGATGGCTCCCATTTGCACGAAAAGAATCTTCCGGTCGTCGCGGAGGAATACGCACGCATTCTCACTTCTCTCAGGTTCCCATGAGCCGTGTATGAAAAACTCCGTCTCCGTCCAGAAATACGACCGCTTATCGGACTTTGTCCGCTCGGCCTGGGTGCAACTGAATCAGGCTGGCGACACACCCGACGCGCACCAGTCTATTCTCCGTCTGCATTCCGCCTTGGAAGAAATTCTCGCCGCTGATAATGCCATACACGGTGATTCCACGCTGGGGTCCGCCGTAGCACGCTATCATCACAGCTTTCTAAAAAGCCAACAAAACGCACCGGACCTTCTGCGCGCACTTTCGGTGCGTGCACAGGAAATTAAGTGCAATCCGGAAACGCCCGTCGAGAATGTGGCTGACGCCTTGCTGGCGCACTCATCCATTCCCGTAATCTGGCGCATGATCCGCAGTCTTCGGCATGAGGTCAGAAGCTTTCGTAACATTCCATATTACATGCGCCTGACCCGGCGCCTCGCAAGAGGGATGCTGGTACTAGCAGCCGTGTTCGTAATGGCAAAACTCACATGGTTCGCGCTCCCGTGGGGATGCCTCATTAGTTATTATGAATCCAGTGAAAATCCAAAGTCAATCCGTGGCTGGAACGTGGCCACAGCCTTAGTCATGGACTACGATTTTGGCCGCCCCCTGCCGTGGATGCGGCGCGATGGCTGGTCCGCCCGCTGGAAAGGCATGCTACTCGTACCCGAAAACTCAGAATATTTCTTCTTCGGCCAATGCGAAGGCGGCCTGCGCCTTTGGCTGGACGAAGAGCTACTGATCGACAACTGGAATTCCGCAGGCTGGAGGAATGGCGGACCGAATCAGCACGCCCGGCGCGTCTTGCAGGCCGGTCCACATGCTTTGCGGATGGAATTCCGCGACCGCGGCGGCGAATCCGCCTTGCGCGTCCGATGGACCGGCGGCCCAATCCCGCCTGATACGGTGATCGGATTCCCGTACCTGCGCAAATATTGACCCGAAACGTTAAATTCTGGAATAGCCGGGTCCGCCGCCACCTTCGGGAGGACTCCATGTGATGTTGTTCATGGGGTCTTTGATCTGACAGGTCTTGCAATGCAGGCAATTTGAGAAATCCATGTGAATTCCCTGCTTGTCATCCTTCAGCACATAAACCTGCGCCGGACAGAACAGCGTGCAAGGCGCGCCATATTTCTGTATGCAGGTCTTGCACTTTTCAGGATCTGAAATTTTCAAGTGGCAAGGCTGGTTCTCCTCATGGTGTGTCTTCGAAAAGAAGACGTCTGAGAGTTTGTCCAGTTGCTGGTTGCTTTCTTCCTGACCGACTTTCGGCGGCAGTTGGCACGGCTTACGACCGGCCAGAGCCTGCATGGACTTGCAGTCCGGCTCAAGCGGCATCCGGCCGGGCGGCAGCAGGCCGCCGCTGAAAGTGCTCATGCCAACCGAGATCATGCCTGGAATGCAACCGTACCTGAATGATGCCCTGACATTCTTGATGTTTCGAAGCTCTTTCCACGCCTTCGATTCCTGAAGCCGGTCAGGATATTTATTCAGCGCGGCCATAGACAGATCGTCGTTCTTCCAACACTCAAACAGGGTATCGCCGGCAGCCAGCCCGGACTGCACTGCCAGATGCACCCCTTTGAGCCGAAGCGAATTGCAGAGTCCGCCTGCATCACCCACAATGATCGCGCCATCTGCGACAAGGCCGGCAATTGAATGGAAGCCGCCTTCCGGCAAAACCTTAGCGCCATATTCAAGCACCTTCCCGCCAGCGATGAACTTCTGCACCGACGGGTGATGCTTGAAAAGGCGAAACATGTCGTGCGGGTTCAAAGTGGGATTCCGGTAGTCGAGCGCCGTCACCATTCCAACCGCAGTGAGGGTATCGCTCAGGCAGTAAACGAATCCGCCGCCATAGGTCAATGCATCCAGCGGATATCCGAAGGTGTGCATGATGGTGCCTGCGGCACCCTTACGCTCCGGGGTTTCGAGCAGCTCCTTGATTCCCAGTGCATAGGTTTGGGGATTAGGTCCGGCCAGTTTATCCTGCTTAATCAGCTGTTCGGAAAGAAATCCGCAGGCGCCCTCGCCAAGAACTACCACACGGGCCATCAAGTCCGGGCCCGGCTCGAAGCCCGAGCGCTGCGCTCCGTTCTTGTCCAAGCCCTTATCGCCAACCCTGACTCCCGTAATGCGCCCGTTTTCGCGCAGCAGCTCGACGGCTGAGAAGCCACCGCAGATCTCGGCGCCGGCTTTTTCGCACAAGCCAGCCAGATATTTAGTAACAGCTGACAAGGATACAATCGGGAGCCCCTCAGCGTTCATTTGCGGCGGCACCCATGGGACGCGCAGCGCCCCGCCGGCCGTCAAGTACTGGAAGCTCTCAGCTTTGACCGTGGCAAATTGCGGCAACGCGGAGAACTCTTCGAGGTTAAGCAGGTCGGCCATCGGCTCCGTATCAACAACCGCGCCGGACAAAACATGTGCGCCTATGTTTGCAGCCTTATCTATGATCAGGACCGTGGGCGGAGTTTTTCGCACGGCGGATGGATCATCCTGAACGCGTTTAAGCAGGCGCAGGACTGTGGACAAGCTTGCCACTCCACAACCAACAGCGACGATATCGAACGACATTGTATCTCGTTGCACAGCATGCTCTCCTCAAAATGCGACGGCTTTAGAAACAGAATCAATGGCCGCCTGCAACAGGCGGCCAGGCACAACTCCTAGCAGGGTGACAATCACGATCAGAACGACACCCGTGATGGCTGCAACTTTATCAAGCCGGACCTCCGGCCTGCCTTCAGGTTCAGCAAAGTACATTACACGCACCACCGTAAGATAATAGTAAATCCCGATGGCTGTATTCAGAGCGGCCAGCACCACCAGCAACACAAAACCGCCGCGCAACGCTTCGCTCAAAAGCAGGAACTTGGCTATGAATCCCACAAACGGCGGAATGCCTGCAAGCGCAAACATGCTGGCGCCCATTATGAAGGCCGCCAGGGGATTGCGTTTGTGCAGCCCTGACAAATCCTCAACCATGACGTTTTCGCCATCCTTTGACACCTGACAAATCACGAGGAAGGCCGCCAGGCTCATCACTGCAAAGCCGAACATATAGAACATCGCCGCCGCAAAACCGGCGGCTTTCAGCGTGACCAGACCAATCATGACGTAGCCGGCATGCGCAATGCTCGAATAACCCAGCATGCGTTTCAGATCCTTCTGAACCAATGCAGCCAGATTGCCGAAGAACATGGAGGCGATCGCTCCCGCCGTCAGGATCAGACTCAGCGTCGCGCCGGAAGGCCCGGCGCAGATCAGGAACCTGATCAGCACCGCCACCGCCCCCAGCTTGGGCACCCCGGCAATAAAAGCCGTCGTCTCGTTGGATGCGCCCTGATAAACATCCGGCGCCCAAAGGTGCATGGGAAATGCCGCAAGCTTGAAAAGCAAACCGGCCACCACTAAAACAATGGCTGCCAGCGCGGCGGGTTCGTTCCAGCGCTGCACCAGCACCGGCGCAATTTCGTTGAAGTATGTGGATCCGGTCAGTCCGTAGAGGTAGCTCATGCCAAACAGCAGAAAGCCGGTGGACACAACACCAAACATCACATACTTGGCCGCCGACTCCATCTGCATGCGCAGCCCGGCCCGCTCCCGGCGCATCGGCACCAGCAGATACAAGGCGTACGACGACAACTCCAGCGCCACAAACAGCGTGATCAGCTCGACGCTACTGACCAGCATACTCAGCCCCAGCGCGCCAAGAATCAGAAACAACCAGTACTCAGGACGGACGGCATCGCGGATGTCCTTTAATTTTCCGCCGAAAAGCACCACGGCGGCAAGACCCAGCGCGATGAAGCATTTGAACAATTGCGAGAAGGTGTCCACCCGATAGGCGTGAAAGAACAGATCGCCTTGAATGGACAGTGAGGCCAGGCACACCGCCAGGTTTAGCAGCGCTGTGATAGCGGTTACACGCGCCGCCAAACGGCTGCGGCCAGAACCCAGACTGATAGCGAACACAAGCCCGCCCCCCAGAATCAGCACCAGCTCTGACGCAAACAACAGAAAACTCATTGTCCGTACATCCCTTCGATTAAATGGCGAGCCCGGCGTGGAACTGCTCCAGCAGGCGCTGAACGCTGACATGCAGTACATTCATAAATGGCGCCGGTGCAAACCCGATCCACAACACCAGAATTACCAAAGGCGCCAGCGTAACAATCTCCCGCCAGTTCAGGTCTTTCAACCGGCTGGTGTCAGGATTATGCATGCCACCCCAGATGATACGCTGCAGCATTCTCAGCATGTAGGCGGCGCTCAACACCACTCCCGGTATTGCCAGCAGGCCAAGCGTTGTGGAAAAGGTGAAGCTGCCGACCAGCACAAGAAATTCGCCGACAAAGCTGTTGGTTCCTGGAAAGGCCAGCGACGAGAGGCCAAACACCGCGAGGCAGGTCACGTAAACCGGCATAACCTTGCCAATGCCGGTCGCCTTGGCAAGTTCGCGGCTGTGGGTACGCTCGTAGATCATCCCCACGCACAGGAAAAGCGCCCCTGTGGTGATACCGTGGTTAATCATCTGCAGGATCGCGCCCTCAACCCCGCTCACATTTAACACAAAAATACCCAGCGTGACAAAGCCCATGTGGGCCACGCTGGAATAGGCTACCAGACGCTTCATATCGCTCTGGGCCAGAGCTGTAAAACCGCCGTAGATGATGCCGGCAATCGAAAGCGCCAGCACGTATGGACCAAAGGTCGCCACGCCGACAGGCGTCATGGGCAGGCAAAACCGCAGAAAACCATAGGCCCCCATTTTGAGCAGAACGCTGGCCAGCAAAACGCTGCCGGCGGTAGGCGCCTCAACGTGCGCTGCCGGCAGCCATGTATGAAACGGGAACATCGGCACCTTGATCGCGAAGGCCACGAAAAAGGCCAGGAAGACCCAGCACTGCAAGGTAGCCGAATATGGCTGGCCCATCAGCCCGGGAATCGAAAAGCTGTGGTCGGGGCTGTGCAGGTACAAGGCGATCACGGCCACAGGCAGCAGCACCGACCCCGCCAGCGTGTACAAAAAGAACTTCACCGAGGCGTAGATTTTCCGCGGCCCGCCCCACACCCCGATCAGCAAAAACATCGGGATCAGCATGGCTTCCCAGAAAATATAAAACAGGACAAAGTCGAGCGCCATGAAGACGCCCAGCATGGACGTTTCCATGATCAGAATACAGGCCATAAACTCTTTCAGGCGGCTGCCAATCGCACGCCAGGAGCACAGGATGCAGAGCGGCGTTAGAAAGGCCGTCATCAGGATCAGCAGCAGGCTGATTCCGTCCACCCCCAGCGCGTAATGAATGTTCAGAGAGGGGATCCACGGCAGCTTTTCTTCAAACTGGTAACTGGCTGTAGTTGCATCAAAACCAGTGTACAGGCTGATTGAAAGCAAGGCTGTCAACAGCGTCACCGCCAGCGTCCACACTTTAACGGGCCCGTCGCCCCGCAGCAAGGGCAGCACAAAGACCCCCGCCAGCGGCAGGAAAATCAACACACTCAGGATCGGCCAGTGGCCGTTCATCCATGAAACATCCATGTCTTACCTCAACGTCATTACAACCAAAGCGTACCCCAGCAACACCGCGACAATCACTACGAGCGCGCTGAAGATATTGAATTGCATGCTCTTTGTTTGAAGATGCCGCACGCGGTCGCCGAGCGTCCGCACGTTATTCGCCAGGCCGTCCACCACCCCGTCAATTGCGCGTCCGTCGAACCAGGCCGAAGCCCGTGCCGTCGCCATCATCCATGCCAGCCCGCAGAACCGGTAGAACTCGCTAACCCACTCGTCAGCCGCCTGCGCCGGCTTGCGCGCGACCCACAGCACGGCGCGCCCGCCCATCCGGTAGAACCAGTCCAGATCAAGGCTGACACCCGCGTGCGGATCAATTTTGCGGAACCTCACCAGCAGGAAGAAAACTAGCGCCGTAAAGAACAGGACCTGCAGGCTTTCTGAGATGTGCCCGGCATTATATGGTTGATAGGCCTGCGCGGCGGCCTGATGCGGCAGCAAATTGTACAGCGCCGGCGTGTAGCAGCCCAGGAAAATGCACAGCAGCGCGGCCACGCTCATCGCAGCAAACATGTTCCATGGCGGATCGCCGGCGCGGCTGCGGACATCCGGCGCGCAGTGGTCACGCCCGAACCAGACGAAGTAAGGCACCTTGAGACCATTGCAGTAGAGTGTGCCGATCGAGGCCAGCGTAAGCAGGAAGCCGACCGGAATCCAGTGATGCTCAAAGGCGGCGGTTACAATCATGGATTTGCTGACGAACCCGCTGAAGAATGGAAACGCGGAGATTGAAAGGCCGCCGATGAGCGTAAGCAGGAAAGTCCACGGCATTTTACGGTACAGCCCGCCAAGGTGTGACATGCGGGTCTCGCCGGTCATGTAAAGCACGGTGCCGCCGCCCATAAAAAGCAGCCCCTTGTACAGAATGTGGGCGAATGCATGGGCGCACGCGCCGTTGATGGCAAGCGCAGTGCCAATACCAACGCCGGCAACCATGTACCCTACCTGACTGACGATGTGATAGGCGAAGAGACGGCGGATGTCATTTTCGATAATGGCAAAGACCACGCCGTAGAGGGACATGACAACACCAAGCCAGACAAGCAACTCCATGCCTGCGAAACCACGGCAGAGAGCATAAACAGCGGTCTTGGTTGTAAAGGCGCTCAGAAAAACCGAGCCGTTGAAGGTGCCTTCCGGATAGGCATCCGGCAGCCAGGCATGCAACGGCGGAACCGCCGCGTTGAGCAGAATGCCGATCAGGATCAGGTATTCCGCAGGCGAGGGATGCTGCACATTGAAGGCGTTGAACGCGATGCTGCCGGTGCCCTGCATGTGAAGCACCAGTCCCGCCAGCAGCGTCAGCCCGCCCGCAACGTGAACCAGCAGGTAACGGAAACCGGCGGCGGTCGCCTGAGGGCGGCGCCGGAACCAGATCAGGAAGACCGACGAGAAGGCCATTAGCTCCCAGAACAAAAAGAGCACAATCAGGTCGCCCGCGAAAATCGCGCCAAGCGATCCTGAAACATAGACCCACGCGGCGATGTGCTGCGCATCCTCCTCCACGTGCAGACTGAAAAGCGTGCCAATCACACACATGCCGCTCATGATGACGGCGAATACCAGGCAGAGCGCATCCACGCGGCCGAAAGTGAGGGTCCAGTCCAGAAACGGCAGCACGCCGTGCGCGGCATGCGGTGCCCCCAGCATCAAAAGCACCACAGCGAAGGTCAGCAGTGGAACAGCCAGCAGAAAAGTCTTCCGTACGACCCGCGGAATGAAAGGCAGCAGCAGGGCGCCACCGATCAGGACCAGCGACGGATGAATCCACAAGTTATTCACCGTAGTAGTCCTCCGGCCTGGCGACGAAAGCGGCCAGAACACCCTTCGATACAGCCACCAGCAGCACGCAACCCAGCACACCGAACACGGTCCAGAAAGCCGGCAGGTTTTCCGCAACGTGATAGGCTTGAATCCAGAAACCATGCTCCGCCTCTGCGGCAGCCGCGCCATGCTCCGCGGCAGCGCCTGCCAGACGCAGCACGGCATCGGCGATCACCAGCAGCGCCAGCAGTCCGGCACACACAGCGGTTAGCGCCTTCAAGTTCTTCCGCAGAAAATCAATCCATTTCGCGAGCATCACGTGAACACTCCCTTGATCAGGTTGATGAAGAAGCCCGGATAGATGCCGACCGCTACGGACAAGCCTGCCGTGATCAGTAGCGGCACCAGTATGGCCGGCGTCGCCTCACGGACGCCGTCATAGGCGTGTTCGTCGGCCGGCTTGACGAAAAATGCGGAGTACACCACCGGCGCAAAG
>JBAXJV010000092.1:0-9299 GCA_037137675.1 bacterium
GATTAAGAAAAATGTCTCACTCCTGTTCCATCTGGCGGCTTTTGCGCCAGCGGCCCGACTGAACCCTGATACCCTGAACCCTGGTTTCTCAGAGGAGTATTGAATAATGTGGCGGAATTAGAGAGTATCGCGCGGGGCGTTCGCAAAACTGAATTTAGAGCAACCGGTAGAAGCGGGCTGAAGAAAGGTCTCTGATTATGCTTTTATTCCCTGAAAAGTTCGTCTTCGGGGCCGCGATGGCGGCCTATCAGACCGAAGGCGCTTATCATGAGGATGGCAAGGGGCTGTCCGTCTGGGATTGGTTTTGCCAGCATCCCGACCGTATTTTTAAAAATCAGACAGGCAATCAGGCTTGCGATCACTATCACCGGTATCGCGAGGATGTGGCCCTGATGAAAGCCATGGGCCTGCCAGCCTACCGGCTTTCCTTTTCATGGCCGCGCATTCAACCGGACGGGGACGGCGCATTCAATGAGAAGGGGCTGGATTTTTACGACCGCCTGATTGACCTCATGTTGGAGGCAGGGGTTGAACCATACGTGACGCTTTTCCACTGGGACCTCCCGCTGGCCTGGCATCATCGCGGCGGATGGATGAACCGCGACATCGTGGAGGCGTTCGGTCGTTACGCTGAAAAGGTAGGCCGCCGCTTCAAAGGCCGCATCAAGCATTGGATCACCTTGAATGAACCGACCATCACGATTCTCTGCGGGTATTGGGAAGGCGGTCTTGCACCGGGCCAAAAATACCTTTTCGGCGATGTCTTGAGGTCGGGCCACCACCTGTTAATGGCCCATGGCCGGGCGGTGCAGGCCTTGCGCGCGACATCATCGAAAGGAACGGAGATTGGACTGACTCACGCCTGCGCTCCATCTATTCCGGCATCCTCGTCCAAAGCCGACATCCAGGCCGCAGCCCGATACATGTTCAATATGCCATCCGCGCCAAGCCTGACTGATATCAGTCGCGGCGACATGCACTCAAGCGGATGGTGGATGGATCCGGTTTTTCTAGGGCGCTATCCGAAGCAGGCCGTTGCCGACTGGAAACCGTTCATGAACTTTGTTCAAAACGCTGACTTGCAGCTCATTTCACAAAAGCTCGACTTCATCGGTTTGAATATTTACCACAGCCGACTGATCCGGGCCGGAAAAAACGGCCCCGAAATTGTGCCGTGGCCGACAGGTATTCCGCATACGCTCATGAACTGGCCGGTGACGCCGCAGGCGCACTACTGGGGCCCCCGCTTTTTTAGCGAGCGCTACGGAAAGAAACCGGTTTATATTTTTGAGAGCGGCATGTCGCTTTCCGATGTTCCGTCCAGCGACGGACAGGTCCACGATCCGCAGAGAATCGCCTATCACACCGGATATCTTCAGGAATTCGCCCGCGCCGGACAGGACGGGGTGCCCATCGCAGGGTATTTCATCTGGTCGTTTCTGGATGTCATGGAATGGTCGGACGGCTACAAGCAGAAATTCGGGCTGGTCTACATTGACCATCAAAACAACCTCAAGCGGATACCCAAAGACTCCTATCACTGGTATCAGGAAGTCGTCCGGACGCACGGCAAGTTGCTGGCCGGCAAGCGCGCAGGCCCGTAATTTCATGAAAACCAACATTCCTGAAAAAACACGCTGGACCGCCGTAGGCATGAGTGGCGGCGGCGGAACGGAAACGCCGGCCATCTCGCCCCATGACCCCAACTTCATGCTGATCAATTGCGACATGAGCGGCGCTTATCGCTCGCTGGATGGCGGGCGGAACTGGGAGTTGCTGCATTGGCGCCAGCTGACCGGCTGTCCTTTTTGTGCGCCTTGTTTTCATCCCGCCGATCCCGACCTGGTGCTCGCCGCTTTCTCCTATGCCGCCACCCTTAAAATCAGCCGCGACCGCGGCGCATCATGGAACCTTTTTGGGAAAGGACTGGGCGGCGATCTGCGCTGGATTGGTTATAATCCCGACGACCCCCAAGTGGTGGTGGCCTCCACCACCCGGTCAATTTATTTTTCGCAGGATGGCGGCGAAAACTGGCTGCCCGGCAGGGGCTTTGAAGGGCAGGCCCTTGGAGTACATTTTGACCGTACGGCGAATAGCGCAAAACGGCGCTGCTTTGCCGCAACAAGGGAAGCAATTTATCGCTCTGACAACGGCGGGCAAAGCTGGGCAGCTATAGCCCACCCGCCTGATTCACACGGCTTTCAGTTTCAGGCGTTTGCTGCGGGGTCCACCGCCAAAACCGGAGCCTGCGTTTTGTATGCGTGGGTGGACGGACCGGCTGCAGAAGGTGAGGAAAGGACGCCCGGCTACATTTCGCGATCAATGGATGGCGGACAAACCTGGGCGCGGACTGCCGGGATGGGCGTCCCTGAGGGCTGCCATGCGCGCTTCCATGGCCTGCTTACTACAGATCTGCAGCCGGCAACAATCTATGCCGTGCGGCCCACTTTCAGCGCCGACCAAACCGTAATGCGCAGCGACGACGCAGGGGAGACCTGGCGCTCCGTGGCGTTTTGTGACAAGGCCGATGCCCGGTACAATCTGGAAACCAACTATATAACCCTGCATTTTCTGCCTGAATCATTGTGGGGCTGGGACACCTGCGCGGCGGCTATTGACCCCAAAGACCCGCAGCACCTTCTGTTCAACCATTACTGTTCAATTTTTATTACGACCAACGGCGGCCATTCGTGGCAGAGCGGCGAAACCTGGAGGAAAGAGCCCGGACAGCCCTCTCTCAACAGCCTGTGGGTGAATAACGGATTGGTCAATACGACAACCTGGAATTATTATGTGGATCCCTTCGACCCGACCAGGCATTACATCTGCTACACCGACATCGGGTCCGCACGGTCTGTGGATGCTGGCCATTCGTGGATCTGGGGCAGGAACACCGGGCCTAACACCTACGAATACGCCTTCGATCCGGAAGTGCCCGGACGCATGTGGGGCGCCTGGTCCGCCGTCCACGATATCCCCAACAACAACACCATCCTGAGCCCTGACCATCATCAGGGGCGTGGCAGCGTGGGGTACAGCGACGACCACGGCGCAACCTGGTCGGGACGAAACCGCGGGCTGCCGGGTTTTGATGCCGGACAGCCATACGATTGGTCCATCCCCACCAGCGCTGGCGCCTGTGTAATTTCGGTGATTGCGGACCCGCGCTCATCCAGGCATGCCCGCCGGTTATTTGCGTCAATTTGGGAGCACGGCGTGTATTGTTCCGAGGATGGCGGTTTGAACTGGACCGCACGGACGGAAGGGCTGGGCGCGCCAGGCATAAACCAACGCGCGTGCCGGCTGTTTTTGCATGCCGATGGATCACTGTTTTGTCTGGTGACCGGCAAGACGGGAAAAAACGGCTTGAGACCGGAGGGCGTGGGGTTATATCGCTCGCGCAACGACGGCAAAACATGGGAGATAATCACTGGCAGCCTGAACCTGTTGTGGCCAACCGATTACGCAGTGGATCCGCACAACAGCCGGACCATCTATCTGGCGGCGTGCGATCCTTCAGAATCGCAACCTGAGGGCGGGCTGTACCGGACGGAAGACGGCGGAATATCATGGGCTCTGGTGCGACGCGAAAGCGGGCGCCATTTCAGCGCGGCATTTCACCCGTCACAGCCGGGCTGGATATACATGACGCTGAATTACAATGAAGGAAAGTGCTCGCCCTTGTGGTTGAGCCGGGACCGTGGTGAAACCTGGGCGCCGATCGAAGATTACCCCTTCTGCAGCGCCCAGCGGGTGCATTTTAACCAGGCGGAGCCGGGCATCATCTACGTGTCAACCTATGGCGCCAGCATCTGGCGCGGACCGGAATCAGATCAGGCTGCTTTGCAAACAAACACCTCCGGTTGATCGCCGCCCCGGCAATAGATGCCTGATTCACTCTTCAAGTTACGATAGAAGTTTTGCAAAAAGCTCTTCGCAAGCATATAAACAGCTACGGCAAACACCCAACCAGACTCCAGGAGCAATCCGGCATGAAAATAGAGACGGGCTTATTCGACCACATGGTGGTGCAGCGGAACCAGAACAATCTGAGCGAAGCCGATTTTTCAGGAACATGCGCCACGCGCGGTCCGATCATGGCCACGGTGCGGCGGGGCCGGCAAACGGTAAAGGGGTTTGCGAACGTACAGGCGGGCACAGCCAGCGGCGGCAAACTGCGCGGGTGCATCAAAGGCCTGCCCATGGGCGGTCCCTACGAAATAGAACTTAGTGCGGGCGCCGAAAAGCTGCTCGTCAAGGATTTGCTGGTTGGCGACGTGTGGTTGCTGGGCGGACAATCCAACATGCAAGGCTGCGGACTATTCCCGAAAAAGCGCCTGCCCGCCGACCCGCAAGTGCGGGCCTTCTATATGAACGACCGCTGGGCCGTGGCCCGCGATCCTTTGCATAACTTATGGGAGTGCGTAGATGCCGTGCATGTTGACCTCAATGGCGGCGCCAGATCCGCCAAGCCAGACGCCGCATGGGGCGTCTGCCCCGGCCCGGCGTTCGGCAACGAAATGCGCCGCCTCACCCATGGCGTACCGCAAGGGCTGATCGCCTGCGCACATGGCGGAACTTCGATGTTGCAGTGGGATCCGCAACGCAAAAGCGAGGGCGGAAAGAGCCTCTACGGCGCGCTGGTCCGGCGCGTAATCAAAAACGGCCGGCGGGTGGCAGGACTGCTTTGGTATCAGGGCTGCAGCGACGCAAACACCGGGGACGCCCGGCTTTACACGCAACGGATGCGCGCATTTGTCGCCGCGCTGCGGCGCGACTGCGGCAACAAAACGCTCCCGGTTGCAATCGTCCAGATTGCGCGTGTGATTGGCTGGGGTGGAGATACGGGAATCCCCTGGAATTCAATTCAGGACCAGGAGCGGCGCTTGCCCAAAACGATCAAGAATTTAACCACCGTACCGTCAATTGACCTGGCATTGGACGACAACATCCACCTTAGCGGTGCGAGTCACTATATTCTTGGCCGCCGCCTCGCGCAGGCCATGCAGACAATGCGCGCGGGCCGCAAGGCGGAGCTGCCGCCGCCTGTCGCGCTCAAGAAAGTCACCATCAAAACCGTTCGTGGCCTGGGGGTGGCGGTTGCGGAGTTCGAAAATGTGGTCGGCAAGCTGCGCTCCGGCGACCGGCCAAGCGGGCTAACCATTGTCAATCAAAACGGCAGCGCCAATCACTTCGACATTCAGCTTGAAGGGCCGCGCGTGCTGGTACGCAGCGGATTATCCGCAGACATGTTGAGCGAATCGTCGCTGCACTACGGTTACGGCACCGACACCTATTGCAACATCACCGATCAGGCCGGCCGTTCGCTGCCGGTTTTCGGGCCCATTTCAATGGGCGTGCCGCGCGCCATCACTCCGTTCATTCGCGGATTGCGGGTGAGCGCGTTCCAGCCCTCGGCAGGCAGGCTTCAGAAATTGCCGTGCCCGGCCGGGCTCGCAGAGTTGAACTTGTCGTCGCGCAGTTTTGCACAGGACTTCTGCAGCCTGCATGATGAAATCGCGCGGCGCGGCGACATTGACGAAGTTGTCTATTACGCCTGCGATTTCTCCTGCGCATCGGCAATGCGTCTGGTGCTGAAAATCGGCTACGACGGCCCGGTCAAAGTCTGGGTGGACGGGAAACAGCGCATGCACGACCCCAACGGCTTCAATCCGGCTGCAGCCGATAAAGGTGCGGCCAAACTTACGGCGGCAGCCGGCCGGCACCAGATCTTAATCGCGCTAGGCACGAATAACGGCGCGGCATGGGGCATCATGATGCGCCTTGAGCGACTCGACGTAGCGAAGGCGCTGCTGCTTAAAGGGCCCGAGCATTACGCCATGCCGGAGATTATCGGATAGCGGCACCGGCTTTTTGTCATGAAAATCCGCTACCGCTGCCCGTACTGCGGAACCTGTTTTGCGCCCCCCGTGCGGGCGCTGTGTTCACACTGCGGTCGTGCCATGCGCCTGCCGGCGCCGGTGCTCGCCGCAGAGGGCCGCAAGTCGTCTGCGCGCAGCGGTTTTCTGGACCGCCGAAATACCGGATCCACGCCCGCGTGGATGGTCTTTTTGAAATCACCACGCCAGTTGCCGATCTTCGGGGCAATGATGCTGGCGCTGGCGGTGATTTTTGTTTCGATACAGCCGGGCGGGGAGTGGGCGCCGGTCAAACGTGTCGACCCGCAGGTGCGGGCCGTAGAAAACATGGGCGTATTGCGCATTGCGCTGGAACTGTTCCGCCATGATCTGGGCCGCTATCCCGATGCGGGTGAAGGACTTCCCGCGCTGCTGCACGAAATCTCCGCGACCGGCTGGCAGGGGCCCTACATCGTCAGCCTGACCTGCGACCCGTGGCGCAACCCTTTTCACTACGCCATCACAGGCACCAATCTGACGCTCTGCGCACTGGGCCCGGACGGAATCCTCGGCACCGCCGACGACATACCCGCGCCGCCGGTGGACTGGGCCACCGTGGAATCCGTCGCCGCCGCACCGCCAGCCTTGCGCGTGCATCTCCTCAAGCCAGCGACAGGCAAGCCATAAACGCGACGCCAAGCCAGCCTCATATCAGCCGCGTGAAGATGGCTCGTCAGTGACGCCGCCCTACCGGATTAAATTTCGGGAGCCCAACGGAATGCTTTACAGAAAGACCTCAGCCGGATATAATCATTTTTCTTCAACCTAAGTGGGGCGGTAGCTCAGTTGGTAGAGCACCACGTTCGCAACGTGGGGGTCGAGAGTTCGAGTCTCTTCCGCTCCACCACTTTTCTCGCAGGTTGGCCAGTTCTCATCGAAGCCCCGGTAGCTCAGCTGGACAGAGCAGCGGTTTCCTAAACCGCAGGTCGCGCGTTCGAACCGCGCCCGGGGTGCCACACCAACAGCCTGCGTCCTATGGGACGCTAATGATCCTAATCTTAATCTGACTTCCCGATTATACGCACGCATGCGAATGCTATTGAATTAACGCCCGTTTAGGCATATAAGAATTCCCTTTTACCGGCTTCACAGAGCCCTTCCGTAAGGATGCAAATCGGCCGGTTCAAACTGGACGGGGCGGGTCAAAACATGAAGAAGATGAACATTGGCGTCGTCGGGTGCGGAAACATCAGCGGCATTTATTTCAAAAACTGCCAGCTGCTTGAGACAACAAAGATCGTGGCCTGCGCCGACATCCTGCTTGAGCGCGCGGAAGCCAAGGCTAAAGAATTCGACATTCCCAAGGCATGTTCGGTGGATGCGATCATGCATGATCCGGGGATTGATTTGATTCTTAATCTAACCATACCGAAAGCCCACACCGAAATTGCGCTGGCCGCCATCAAAGCCGGCAAACACGTTTACGGCGAAAAACCGCTGGCGATCAAGCGGTCCGACGGCTTGAAAATCCTCGAGGCCGCCAGGCAGAAGAAAGTCCGCGTCGGTTCAGCGCCCGATACTTTTTTGGGCGGCAGCATTCAGACCTGCCGTAAACTTATTGACGACGGATGGATTGGCGAACCGATCGGCGCCACCGCCTTTATGACCTGCCGTGGCCACGAGAGCTGGCACCCGGATCCGGAATTTTATTACAAGACCGGCGGCGGGCCGATGCTCGACATGGGGCCCTATTATCTCACCGCCCTGGTTAACCTGATGGGTTCGATCAAACGCGTCAGCGGGGCCACGCGCGTGACCTTCCCCACCCGGCTGATTACCAGCAAACCGAAATTTGGAACCGTGATCAAGGTGGATACACCGACCCACATCGCCGGCACGCTGGAGTTCTCCAACGGCGCCATCGGCACAATCATCACCACTTTCGATGTCTGGGCCGCCCAGCTGCCGCGCATCGAAATCTACGGAACGCTGGGATCGCTGAGCGTCCCGGACCCCAACGGATTCGGCGGCACGGTCAAAATGTTCCGGCCCGGTCAAGCCGATTGGGCGGAAGTTCCGCTGGCCTATGGCTATACAGAAAACAGCCGCGGACTAGGGGTCGCCGACATGGCTGCCGCCATCCAATCAGGACGTCCTCACCGGGCAAGCGGCGAGCTGGCCTATCATGTGCTGGACGTAATGCTCTCTTTTGAAGACGCCTGCCGCTCGGGCAAGCATGTGAATCTGAAAAGCACCTGCAAACAGCCGGCTCTCTTTCCGATCGGATTGCGGAACGGAACCGTTGACCTCTGATTGATAAACAATCCTTATAAAGGAAGATGCATATGAAGAAAGCACTGATGGTTTGGGGGGGATGGGACGGGCATGAGCCCCGGCAATGCGTGGAATTGGAGGCCGCGGTTTTACGCAAGGAGGGATTCGATGTGGAAGTTTCCGCCACGCTCGACGCATACCTCGACGAAGCCAAAATGAAATCGCTCAGCCTGATCGTCCCGTGCTGGACCATGGGGTCAATCACCGGCGAACAGGAAAAAGGCCTTTTGGAGGCCGTCCGCTCCGGCGTTGGACTGGCCGGCTGGCATGGCGGCATGTGCGACGCTTTTCGCACGAGCTGCAGCTACCAGTTTATGACCGGCGGACAATGGGTTGCCCACCCCGGCGGGATTGTTGATTACACTGTCAACATCGCGAAAAAGAACGACCCCATCACCAGGGGGCTGAACGATTTCAAGTTGAAATCCGAACAATACTACCTGCACACCGACCCCGGCAGCGATGTGCTGGCCACCACCACCTTCACCAATGGATATGACTCACCCTGGGTGACCGGCACGGTGATGCCGCAGGTCTGGAAACGCAACTGGGGCGAAGGCCGGGTTTTTTATTCTGCTTTTGGACATGTCGCAAAAGATTTTGAGGTGCCGGAGGTCAATGAAATCATGCGCAGGGGCATGCTCTGGGCTGCCCGTTAAAAACAAAAAGGATTACATCATGAAAAAATACAAGCAAGCGTCCGACATCAAAGTTGGAGTCATCGGTTACGGCGGGGCCTTCAATATGGGCCGCGCCCATTTGAACGAAATGAAACGTGCGGGCATGGTCCCCACCGCCGTCTCGGAAATCGACAAAGCCAGGCTGGCCGTGGCAACTCAGGATTTTCCCGGCATTGAAACCTACGACTCGGTGGCCAAAATGCTCCAGAAGTCGGATGTCGACATGCTGGCGATTATCACCCCGCACAACACCCATGCCAAACTGGCGCTGCAATGCCTGAACGCCGAACGCCATGTGGTCAGCGAAAAACCGCTCGCCATCACGACCGACGAGTGCGACGCCATGATTGCCGCAGCCCGGCGTAAAAAGGTGGTCCTCTCCACCTATCACAACCGGCATTGGGATGGCTGTATTCTCCAGGCCGTC
>JBAXJV010000093.1:0-9296 GCA_037137675.1 bacterium
CAAACAGTAGGGGGTTTCACTGATTGTGATGGAACGGCCCTGATGCGTAATCACGCGGACACTTTCGCCGTGGGCAGATTTGAGCCGGTCATCGGCACCCGCACAGTTGGCAGGCGCGCCGCAATCAGCGCACGGCACACTGCGCGCGCAGGTTTCGGAGATGAACAGCGGCGTATCCTGATAAACGATCACGGTGGCGCAGTCAGCGAACTCGGAGAGCAGTGATGCGATGTTCTCGCGACCATCCTCCACGGAAAGCACCAACCCGGCAGCCCCGCGCTCAAGCCACTCATGGGCCGCCATCCGGTTGGTGGCGTAGAGCGTCCAGTCGGCACTCCAGGCATTCGCACCCAACTTGTTCAGCCGCGTAATGGCATCCAGATTGGCGCCTTCCCAGAGACGCCAGCCGTCAGTCCAGAGCACCGCCAGCCGCCGGCGCAGTTCGGCTTCCTCCCAGGCGCGGGTAATCACCGGCAGCGCGAGGCGGATACGCTCGCGCCCAACGTGTCCGGCCAGAGTGTTCAGTCCGGCGCGCAGGGTCTCAAGAGGATCGGCGGTTATATTGACAACGACCTCCTCCAGATCGCGCCAATCCTCCTCCTGAAACGCATTCAGCACAGCGCGATGATCAATCCTCAGACTCCAGGCAACACTTGGAAGCGACGTGGTCGTCACCCCGTCATCAGCAGCGACAGGCGTAAGATCTGTGCTGCAAGCCTCCCGACGCTGGTGCCATGCGGCGCGCCAGGCTTCGTCCAGCTGGCGCATAAGATCGCGGCGCAAGCAATTGAGCTGCGAAACCGGCACAAACAAAGCGTCGGGATTTTCACCCGTGAAGCCGGCCAGGCGGAAGGCCGTGTCGCCGAGTCGTTCAAAAGCGGCGCGCAGCGTTTTCGCCATGGCCGCCGGATCGCGTCCGGGTTGCAAATTGCCTGGCTGTGTAATCTTGACCGCAAGCGTTTGGCCGCCGCCCGCCAGCGCGTGTGAGGCAGCGGCCGTCACGCCACCGGCAGCGACTGCAACGTGGATCGTCACATCCCGGCAGGCTTTGGTGGCTTCCGCAGATGGCGCTGGAATGCGATACCGCTGCTTGACCTCCTGCGACGAGGAGCAGTAAAGCGCGGCGCCGACCGGCAGTTCGGGCGCATCGGCGGGTAACCGGATGGCGACCCGCGCACCGGCTGGAATTTCGAAGCATAATTTACCCGGCCGCATCAGCGCCGGGGCCGGCGAGGCAGCGGGCGTGCGCAAGCGGCGCACCGGTCGCAATGGCGGGGCCGCAGGACAGGGACGCAGCGCCTCGATGGCAAAGCCGTACGGCCGCTCAGCATCCGGAAGATCCACCTGAATACCGTCATGCACTTCCAGACGGCGCGCAGAACTGAAAATCAGCCAGCGTTCCTGACCATGCACGGATTGCGGTGCGCGCTGACGGTCGGTTGCAGCCGGCTTTGCGAAAGTACGCGAAGTTGCGGCCGTGCGCGTAGCGCCGTACGCCGGAAGCGCGCGACCCGGCATGGACTGAATCTGCTCCACGCGGCCGATGGCGGTGCCGCGGTGACCGACGGTGTTGCGGTCAACCACTTGCGCAGCGCTCCGCCCGCGCAGGTATAACTCCGTCCAGGGCCGACTGAAAACCGTACGCAGATCGGCTGCGCGCGCCGCACGCGCGGAGGCGGAGAGGGCGTGATCCAGGCACCCGCGGTAAAGCGTCACAACGGCGGAAACGTAGAGCGGGCTTTTTTTGCGGCCCTCAATTTTGAGGCTGGCGACACCCGCAGCGGCGAGCGCGTCTACCAGATCCGGCAGTGCCAGATCCTTCATGGAAAAAGGCATCGCGCTGACGGTGCTGTTGGCGGGGGTGAAAAGGTCGCGACATGGATAACGGCAGCGCCCGCGATTGCCGCTGTGGCCGCGCAGTAGCGAGGAGAAGAAGCACAGCCCGCTGTAACTGTAACAGAGCGCGCCATGCAGGAAAACCTCGACCTCAATGCCGCTCGCAACGGCGATCTCACGGATTTCGTCGAGGCTTAGTTCGCGGGCCAGCGTGACACGCTGAAAACCCAAATCGCGCGCCGCACAAGCGCCGGCGAGATTATGTACCGCCAGTTGCGTGCTGGCGTGCAGGCGCAGCTCCGGGAAATGGCGCTGGACCAACCTTGCGACACCCAGGTCCTGAACGATTACGGCATCGGCGCCGGACTCTGCGACGCTGGCCAGCGAGTCGGCCACGCCGGGTAGTTCGGCGTTGGTAACCAGAGTGTTGAGCGTGACGTAAACCCGCCGCCGTGGCGTTGCGGCATGCGCCACAGCACAAATTCGCGTCAATTCGTCAGGGCTGACATTGACTGCTTCAGCACGGGCGGAGAAGCGCGGCAAGCCCAGATAAATGGCGTCGGCGCCGCTGTGCAGCGCCGCCCAGGCAGAAGCTGGCTCGCCCGCCGGGGCAAGCAATTCGGGCCGCTTGAAAGAGCATGTTTTGATGTTGGATGTGGTCATATGAGATTTGGTTTCAGGAGCACGGAAGTCGTTGTGGCAAAACCGCTTACATTTCCTGAGACCGGACAACCGGCGTTTCGGAAGCGGGGGAGGGGTGACCGGAGAGGGCGGACTGCAAACGGTTGTCGGCATTGCTGGCGTTGTCCGGTGCAAGTTCACCGAAAACCCCGCGAATGGCTTGCTCGTTAACGACGCCGATACGCGCCATCTGGCGGATAAATTCGAGGTCTTTGGGGCGCCCTGCCAGCAGTTTACTGACCGCTAAATCCACCGGAGAGAGGCACCATCCCGTTGTTCCGCCTGTGTTCTCATTTTCAACCCGGATCAAGCGCCCTTTCCATCCTGACGGCAACACTGCCGTCTCAGGGCCGACGCCATGCGCATAATACCCGAAAGCCTCGTGGAAGGGTAACAACTCGCCAATGCAACCGTCAATCAGCGCCGCTTTCTCTGGATCTTCCGCAGGATAAAGACCGGCATCCATGGAAGTCATAATCTCTGGGGGAGCATCGGGACATGCCCCCAAAAGGGCCTGACTCCCAATGATCACAACCTCACGGCATCCCGAAATGCTGCCGCTGGCCCGTACAATATGCTCAAGCTGCTTTCGGTTCATGTTGAAAATGGCGGTATATTTCCCACCGCGCCCGAGTTGAAAGAATTCCGCAGAATGGACTGCTCTGGCGTAATCGCCGTCCTTCCTGACCCTCATCAAGGAGAACAGCGCGGATCGTAAACCAATCGTTGGCGAGAATGGCCTGCCATTCCCGGAGGGCTGGCGTTGGTTGATCAGCCAGCCAACGCTGGCAATTGACCCGCGCTTTTTGCAGTCCTTTACGATCCAGATCCACGTCGATGATCGCGACAATGGATCTGGCAAGCATAAGACTACGTTGATCAATATCCTCGTGGCTCTTCATGCAAGACACTTTACCAAGAGCAGCCGAAGCGAGCAAGCGCCCACGCTAAACCCGAACCGTTTTCCATTCTTTACAATACCGGAGGTCTGGTGTATGTTATCAGAAATGATGGCTCAGTCCAAGCGAGGAAATCGGCGCGGTCAGGCCATGACGGAATTTATGATTGTGGCGGGGGTGCTGCTTGCGAGCATGACCATTTTGCTGCTGTTTCAGGACACCGTGCGGGAATACGGGGGGCGGGTGTTGAATCTGGTGGGGTCGGAGTATCCATAATCACATACGAGAGGAGCCGCATATTATGAAGAAGATGAATCGTCGCGGACAGGGCATGGTTGAGTACATTATTATTGTTGCCATTGTTGCATTAGCGGCAATCGCGATCTTCGGTATCTTCGGAGACACGATCCGTCAAAAAATGGGCGGTGCCGTTACAGCCCTCGGTGGCTCAGGCACAGACAATTCAACCAAGACGGAAGACTATCTGAAGAGCCTTGGCACCAGCACAACGCCTTGATCCCGTGCGTCGTCGCGGCGCATGGTGAACAGTGAAGATTGTCTGGTTCTTCGCCACGTTGGACTGTTCACCATTACTCACCAAACGGAGAACCTATGTGGCGTTGCAGAAACCAGCCTGATCGCACGCCGCTTCAGGCCCGTCACCTCCGGCGCGGACAGGCGATCATAGAATCGTCGCTGGTTCTGGGGTTGGTGTGCCTCGTGCTATTCGGGTTGTTCGAAATTTCGCAGCTTTTTGCCGCGCAGGAAATTCTGGACTACGCCGCCGCCCGCGGGGCCCGGGCGGAGACGGTTGGATTCAACAGCTTCATGGTGGATAAAATTGTCCGCGTGGGAGCAATTCCAAATGCCGGCCGCCTGATCAATCCTGTCGTTATCGGCGGCCCTGCTGCACAGTCGGACGCCGAAATGGCCCGTATCCCGCTTTACCTGGGCGGCGAGAGCGATGGTCGCCTGACCGGTATTCTAGACTACGACCACTGGGATTCCATCAACAGTCGCGACCCCGTATTGGTTGGCGTAGGCTTGATTCGCATGCACATCGGTCAGGAATACGACCTGACCGGGTTTCCGTTCAGCAAAGCCTTCTACAGTGAGGATGTTTTGTCGCTCAGCGGCGAAGCCTACATGGAAAATCACTATCCGCTCTATATGAACAACGAGGACTATGTTCTTCCATAAACACACAGCCTCGCCGTGGTGCGAACGTCACGGCGCGCGCCGCGGGCAGACGATGATTTTCATCATCTTCGCGCTCGTCATCGGCGCCTTGCTGGTGCTTTTTAACGCCGACCTGCACCGGACAATTTTTGCCAAGTTCGTAAGTCAGAACGCCGGCGACAGCGCCGCGCTGGCCGCCGCGCGCTGGCAGGGCAGCACGCTTAACCTGATCGGCGACCTCAATGTGCTTAAGGCCGTCGCCGTCAGCCAAAACGACGCCGAAACGGTCAATACGCTGACGGAACTTCAAAAACGCTTGAACTTTGTCGGGCCCATGGTCGGGCTCGTCGCCGCCCAGCAGGCCGCCAAAAACAACGGCGTTTTTACCAACCCTGATTTCACCAGCAATCTTTTCGCCCATGCCAGGACCGTGCGCACAGAGTATCCAGCGGTAACCGGCGATGACGGACAATTACTTTTCCCTGAGCCCTGGCCGGGGGCCTGGAACGATTATGCCGACATGATCGAAATGGTTGCCGGTGACGGCGTGGCGGCGGGGCCAGACAACGCGCACTACTACACGGACTACACCGGCGGACACATGTTGCTGCGCATAGAGTTTTACAATGCCGTGGCCAGCTCCGACTGGTGCTGGTTCCTGCACCACGCCATGGATTTGTTGCAGAGCTACAACGGTTTTCAATACTGGCCGGCGCTCCCGGAGCAAATAACCGTCCATCATCCGATTAATTGCGAATATTTCGACCTCGGTCTGGCTTGCGCCACCGACACGGTCTCAGATATCCAGCTCACGGCCATCAACACCACACTTGAGGGACGCCAACCGTGCGGCGTCAGTGCGTCATCTATCAGCCCCACTCAGGTGCTTACCGCCGCCTGGTTTATATTCAATCCTGGCGCATGGACGGCGTGGACCAATTTTTCGCCCGCCGCAGGCTTCCCTTCCAAAGGAACAATCAAGCCCCAGTATGATTACTTCGGTGCCGACGCCGTTATTCGCATCGAAACGGAATTTGACCGCCTGACACCGGGCGTCACCAACGCCGACGTCACCTGGAGCGCTGCGGCTAAACCATTTGGATGCCTGACCAACAGTCAAGGAACTTTGGAACGCCCCGATACGCTCGGCCTCGTGCTACCGGTTTTCACCGACGTACGCCTTTTCCCCGTGGATGTCTCAACGGCGCCGGAGGGCGGCGCTTTCAACCTCGCCTGGCGCCTCCACATCGAAAACCACCTTCCCGGCTGGACCGACGAACAGAACATCCTTCATGGCGGCTACATGCAAAATGGCCCTTCCGTACTGGACATGAGCTGCTTTTATTGCCGCCAACTGGCGCGCTGGGATAACTGGGGCACCTGGACCCCCCCGGATTTTCGCGGCACGGGGCTGGTATGGCTCTCTGATCCGAACCACGCCGCATCCTGCGATGTTCCGGGCCGGAGCGGCGGGCGGCGCGGTGGCGGCACACATCGGGGACATTAGAATGCGTATAAAGCCGTCAGTTCGCCGGAGGGAATGGAGCATAAGACGGCTGTTCTGCGTTCAGTGTTCAGCGAAGAGTTGTTTGTTTCTTTCCAGAACACCGAACACCGGACACCGGCACTCCGACCTCGGATCTCCGACCTCCGGCCAGGCCATTCTCGAACTGGTGGTCGGCTTGGTTGCCATGCTGGTTATCATAGCCGGGTTGCTGCAAATTGGCGGACTCAACCGCCTGCACACACGCGCCATGATACAGGCGCGCAGCGAGGCCGCTGAACACATGCTCTCGGGCGCAACATCCACCGACGCCCATTACATTCTCGACTGCACGCCCGGAAATGACCTTCGCCGGTATACCCGCGACGACGGCTTTGCCCCGGCCTCCTCCGTCAACCTTCAGAATCATCTGCTTGACTACGCCCAACTGGAGCTGCTGCAAAACGCCAGGCCCAATAATCCGATCGTCAATTTAGCCGCCAATCCGGACTTCGGCCTGGTTCATGGACAAATGACTTACACCACCAACCTGTTCCCGATCGTGCGCGACCTGATCTATAACGCTAACTTCATTGATGTGCATGCCGATGCATTCATGACTGAAATCGAGGGCCTGCCGTGAGTCACGCTCCGACCGCGTCCGCACGCAATATAACAATGGCGCTGTTGTGCGTAGCCGCACTCCTGACAATCACGGCGGCGCAGGCCAGCGTCTTTCAGCGACTTGGCCGCAGCGGCGCGAGCGACGAATGGCTGCGCGGCTTGCCGGGCCGCCTGCTCTACAGCGCCGTCGTTGAAGTCAACGGAGTCGTCGCCAGCGTTGCGGCGTTAGCCATGGATGACGCTGATGCCGCGCTGCTGCGCCAGCACCTCCGGCAGAGCTCCGAAGCGATCGGGCGCGTGACCGGAAGCTCTGCTGGCGACGGTGTTGCGCGAACGGACAGCCTGTCCGGCGATCGCCGCCGCATGTTGCTCACCTTCACCCCGCCCGGCGGCGCGGCCGTGCTGCTGGCCGTGGACCAGCCCGCCGCAGAAATTCCGGCCGGCGCCCCGGCCGGAGCCGTGCCCGTCGGGTTTCCGCTCTTCCCCGGAGCCCGACCATTATGCTATATGAGCAATCGTTCGTCGGGGTCCACGCTGGCGACCGCGCAGACGACAGCCTCGCCGGCGGCAATTCTGGCGTTCTACGAAATGGAACTCAGCCGCAGCGGCTGGACTGCGGCAAGCCCCGGCGACAATCGTGGCGCAGCCGGGGTGCTGCTCTATCGGCGCGGACGTGAGTTGCGCTGTGTATTTGCGCAGCCAGATGCCAGTGGAAGCGGCAGCCGCATCGCGGTGCTGACTCGCGGAACGGAGTAGTAAAATATATATGAAACAAAAAACGGTTTTGATCTTTTCGCTGATTGCCGGGCTGATTGCCTTTCTGCTCACACGCCAGTATTTTGCCGCCAAGGCCCATCAGCTGGACAAGGAGCGCGAACGCCTGTTCGCCGGCATCCACATGGTGCGCGTGGTCGCGTCACTGCGGGACCTGCCGGTCAACACCGTGCTGCGCCGCGAAGATCTTGGCGAAAAGCAATCGCTGGATCGCGACGTCAGCAAGAACACGGTGCTGCCGGCCGACGCGGAACAAATTATCGGCAAGAAGTTGAAGTACTCCATCGAGCGCGGCAACACGCTGTTCTGGTCCGACGTGGACGTGCCCTTCCGGGCTGGCGGCGGGCTGAGTGCGATTGTTACACCCAAAATGAGGGCGCTCTCGGTCAACGTCAGCGGAGCCGCCGCCGTAAGCGGGCTGGTACAGCCCAACGACCGGGTGGACGTGCTTGGCACCTTCTACCTGCCCGGTAAAAACGGCGCCGAACTGGAGGCCGTCACCCTCACGCTGCTTCAGGACGTCACGGTCCTCGCTGTCGGCCAGCGCACTGCCCGGCTTGGCGAAAGTCTCGATCGCAGCGCCGGCAGCGGTTACAGCATGGTTACCTTCGAGGTCACCACTCGCGAGACTGAACTGCTGGTCTTTACCGAGACGATGAAGGGCCGCCTCACGCTGGCGCTACGCAACCCGAGCGATGTCAGCTATGAACGCGAACTGCCGTCGCTGAACTTCGATCAGGTGCAGAAAATTCTGCCTGAACTGAACCAGTACCGGCAAATCACCATCCGGCAGAAAGGCCGGACGCTTTAGGCCACGCGCTGCAGCCTGTTTGGAATGCTGACAACTATGTCCTGGTACCTTCGCCTGCACCTGCCTGACGGCATTGCCACCGTGCGTGAGCTCGACCCGGGAATTTATTCCGTCGGGGCCGATCCGGAAAATAGAATTGCCCTCACGGGCAGCAGTATTTCAGGCCGTCACGCCATTCTCACCCTTCGCACAACCGGCGCCTGGATCGAAGATCTGAATACGCCTGAAGGCACTTACCTCGACGAGTGCTCTATTGCCGGTCGCGTGCCAGTGCCGCCGGGCCAGCCGGTACGTATCGGACCATGCCACCTGACGCTCTTCGCTGCACCGCCACCCGCAGACAATCAAACAGCGCTGCCCGCCGCCGTGCCGCCCGCTCATCCTTCCGCCCCGGAACCTGCCCCGTCCGCGCCCCCGCCACCGGCAGACCACCAGGAAGCACCCGTGGCGCCTGCGCTTGATCTGCGTGTCATTGCGCAGAAGCAGACGATCAAGCGGCAAATTCATCAGGAACTGCTGACGCGACTCGACATCAAACGCCTCACCACCACTCAGGTGGATGAGCGCGAATTACACAAACGCGTGCTGAACACCATCGAAACAATCGTTGGCGAAGTCAGCCGGAAGCTACCTCCCGAAGTCCGCGCACAGTCACTGATCAAAGAAATCTACGACGAAGCCATCGGCCTCGGTCCGCTGGAAGATCTGCTGGCTGACGATGATGTCAACGAGATCATGGTCAACGGGCACAACCGCATCTATATCGAGCGCCACGGCCGGCTCGAGCTCACCGATCGCGTTTTTCTTGATGACCGTTCCGTGATGGCTATTATCGAACGCATTGTCTCGCCGCTCGGCCGGCGCATTGACGAAAGCCAGCCCTATGTAGACGCCCGCCTGCGCGACGGCTCGCGCGTCAACGCCATCATCCACCCGCTCTCCATTACAGGGCCCTGCATCACCATCCGCAAGTTCGCGCGCGTGCCGTTCACCGACGAAGACCTGACCC
>JBAXJV010000094.1:0-9152 GCA_037137675.1 bacterium
GCACATGGTTGTGCGCCGGTCAAAACAGCCACAATACGTGAAGGAAACCCGGGGATTATCGCCGTAGAATTCTTGAGTTGTTCGACGAAAGCGGGGAGATGGAGTGTTAGCGGACGGGCCAGGACAGAATCAGACCATAGGGCTTTAGTCATGCCGGCAATCCACGTTTCATCGCCGGCATTGGAGTGTGTCCCGTTTACCCATTGCATGACTTTGTCGGGGCGGTAGGTAGCGTGGTCATCCAGAATGCTGGTGAGCATCCGGGCCAATTGGATGCGAGCAAGTGATGGATCAACATGATTGGCGTCAAGCCACTGCCGGGGAGGAGTTCCCTCCGTGAGCCCGATGGCCTTCAGGTTACGGCTATGTTTGTGGAGCAGATTAAGCACGTCCCAGAAGAGTTGGTCTTCGGTCAGCAAGCGTGCTTTGGGGCACACCAGCCGGAATGCGCGTTCCAGTGTGAGGCGAAGCGAGCCAAATGTCAGCCCGGTGGCGATCCCCCGATCGGCCAGTTTGCGGCGCAGGGCCTGTTCCCAGAGGCGGCCCGGCTGGATCACCCAACGTGCCTGCAGCGGATTTACCGGATCTACCGGCTGGTCGAGCAGTTGCGCCGCTTTTTCCAACAGGGCGCGCGGCCTGACAGCACTGTGGATGTGGATCGATTTCGAGATTGGAACCTCTTGTGTTGTCGGTCGAATAACATTTGTCATCGCATGTGACCTTTCGCGTTCTCAGCAGCCATCGCCATCCAGCCGGTATCTTCTCATACCTGACAAGAAGAAGGCGGGACAAGCATATCCCGCCCACTTTTCGATATGTAAATGACCATCATGAATTTGCGATTACAACGTTCGTAGACAGCGCCCGCTCTCCGCATCGTATGTCTTAGTTATGCCGTTTCTTTCAGTAATTGCCACAATGTTGCCATTTGTCTGAACAGAAACGTTTCCAGAACATGAACCAATAGCCCGAATGACCGAGCCAGTAACCGCATCATATACCTTAACAGTTCCGTTCGACTCAATTTTCGCAATATACGACTTACTCATATACTCACCTTTCGTAAGAGACCATGTTGTTTCAAATAATCCGAGACCCTTGTCCGGTGTTCCAACCGCGTAAGGTTATCACCCGCGTCTTACAGACTTCCTCTTTCAGCTCCTTTTTTTAGATCGCTAAAAATCGTGTTCAACAATTTCTTCAGCAACCGGACGATGAAACGCATACAACTCCTCCTTTCTCCTTGCCTATAACTTCAAAGTTACCTCAGTGTTTTCTCGCGGCTCCGCGCGCGGCGGGCTTAATCATTGTTGCTTCCTGCATGCATATACATATCCGTTTAACCATCAAAAATCCACAGTTGGTAGTGTCATAGTGTGTCATATTGCCATCGCGTCCGTTCAGCACACTTTCAACCTTTCCGCACCTTATCACATATAGTTCGACAAGGTTGTTAAATACGTGACGAGGCGATTACGGACATCGGCGGTCGTTGCTCGTTATGACACGCCGTGCGCTTGTGCCTTTCGGGTGGATGTGTTTTTATGTTTGCGGCTTTAGGAGTGGGTCTGCTGATATGGGCTTGCCAGTCGTAGAATTGGATGTTGCGTTGTAGTTTCCGGGGTTGGGCGCGAGTTGCACGTGATTGCCAATGCGAGTGATAGAAGGGGGTTTTGTGAGTAAAGCACCTGTTTCATTATTGACGCAACCGTTAGGAATGGAGGGATGGACGCATCTTGACCCGATTCTTCTGGCGGCACTGACTACCGCCGAACCTATGTTGCTTATTGGGCGGCACGGGACGGCAAAGAGTTTTCTGCTGGAACGCCTGGCGGAAGCATTGGGGCTAAAATATCGTTTCTACAATGCCAGTCTGGTGAATTACGACGATCTGGTTGGCATCCCCGTGCCGACGGAAGATCAAAGGGCGCTCAGATACATCAGCACACCCACCTCGATCTGGGATGCAGAGGTCGTGTTTGTGGATGAATTGAACCGAACCAAGCCTGAACTCCAGAACAAGCTTTTCCCAATTATTCACGAACGCCGGGTGCAGGGCGTGGCATTGGAGAAGTTGCGTTACCGTTGGGCGGCGATGAACCCGGCGCCATTGGATGACGCCGATGATGATGCGGTCGTGTATCTAGGCGCCGAGCCGTTGGATCCGGCATTGGCGGACCGCTTCGCCTTTCTGATCGAAGTGCCATCATGGGAAAACATGACGCCAGACGAGAAGCGCACGGTGTTGCTGGATCAATTTGGTGGGCGGCACGATTTTCCCGTATCGATCCCGAATCTCATCAGCCGATCCATCGGGATTTATGCTGAGTTGTACAAGAATTGTCCGAAGGAACTGAGTGACTACATCATCGCCCTCGTTGACCTGCTCAATAAGTCCCAAAAGGTCATTTCGACGCGACGGGCGACCATGTTGCTGCGTAACATCCTAGCCATCCAGGCCGCACGCGTAACGCTGGCGGAAGCTGCGGATTCCGCCGCGAACCTGTTGCAGGTGGATTGGGACACATCGGCCTTTCTAGCTATTCTGCACGGGCACCCCGCCTTGGCGACGCTGGGACATCTTGATCGTGTCACGATATTGGCGGCGCACAAGCAGGCGTGGAAGATCGCCGGAATAGAGGCAAACGATCCATGGAAGCGTCTGTTGCAGATACATGATCCGGTCGAGCGCCTCGCTCTGGCGCTACAACTTGGACGCGCACTGCCGGTCAACGACTTGTCGCAGCTCATTAGCGACACTGTCGCATCGGAAAAAAACGCGGCACGCCGGACCGCGCTGTCGCTCGCCATTTATTTGGCGATCAAGGACCGCGTTGATCTCCCTGCCGGGGTTGTGGAAATATTGGCCAAAGACGCCCGCCGTGTGCTTATGCCGGTCACGAAAAATGTAAATGCCGACCACGCGGTGCTTGATGTTGCGCGTGAAATAGGACGAATCTGCAGCACCATAAAAGATGCGCCGGAGAGGCGTGAAGCCTACACGCGGAACCTCCTTCAAGGACTTCTGCCCGACGGGTACGTCGGAATCAAGCCGGAGGCTGTGATGAAGTATTTTCATGCGCTGTGGGCTCGTCTGGTCGTAGAAGGCCATAATCCAGCGCCCAGCCTGCCGGTGAGCGATCCGGTATGAATGCGTTTCACAACATGAGCGTCCCGAACCGCGTCAATATCGCGGTTAGCCAGGTGTCAGTCGGGGGGCGGCAGAGTTGTTTTAACCTTAGTTGGGCGTGTTGGGCAGCCGGCCTGCTGGGTGCCGTCCGGTCGGCTGAACGGCTTGAACTGCTTGCGCTCTGCAATGCGCCAGCGGAACGCAAGTGGGCGGGAAAACAGGAGGACTTTCTGAAGGATCTGGAGCAGTTCTGTCACGGCAAGGTGGCCACGCCCGTACCGACCAGTTTTCTGATCGGCATACGTTCCAGTTCCCACCAGCGTTTGCTCGAAAAAGATATGGGCATCTGCCCTGATCCCGGCATGACGGTGTATGTAATGTCACGACTTGCCGGGTCGCTTTACATTCCCGGCCGCACACCCTGTCTGGACTGGAAGGAGCTTTTCGGAGAGTGCTTCATGGTTGACGATCCGGCGCTACGCTTTCCAACGCATAAAGAACCGCCATGGGACCGGCTGCTCGGAGCATCAATATGAGCAAACTGCTCTTTACAAAAGCAGGCGCCCCCGCCGCCGAGGCCCTGCGCTTTCGCATATTCAACACGATCCCGTCGGCGACATTCCAGATGCACAAACTGTTTGACCTTATGGATATCGCCCTGTCAACAGAGATACAGAGCGCCTGCATCACGACCGGCACACGATCACGAATGCTCTTCAATCAAGGGTTCGTTGACCGGTATTGCCGGACGGACGAACACCTGATGATGCTGGTCATGCATGAACTCTACCACCTCATTCTCGGGCACACGCGGCTCTTTCCACGCTCGACAATACAGTCGAATATCGCATTTGATGCGGTTATCAACTCGATGCTCTGCCGCCAGTTTCCGCAGACCATTTACACTTCCTTTTTCATGGCCACCAACAATTGGGAACTTTTTCCGGCCCGGCTGTTAAGGCCACCGCCGGACTGGCCGTTGTTGAATGCGCTTTCCGCGCTCCCGCGCCCGGAACAGCGAATATTCGAAATGCTCTACGGAGATGATGAGAAGAGTTTGACGTACTACGACATTTTCAAGCTTCTGGAGAATAGTCTTCCCAAGTTGCTGGTCATCAAGATTGCTGGATTACCAGGCATCCCAACGGGGGGTGGTTCTGAGGGTGGTTTGAAGAGTGGTGCAATGGGCAGGACGGGAAGTGGTGATGGAGAAGTTGTTTTGTTGGGCGATCACGAAGGGGAAAATGGCGCGCAGGGTGGCGAGGAGGAGAGTGCCTTGCGCGACGAAGCCATGACGCAGATTATTCGCCGGATTGTGGAAGGCTGGCCGCCCCCGCCTTTTAAAATGAGAGGCCGCGACATGGGCGGCAACGCACGCAATAGCCTGCTCCCGTGCGCAGAACAGACTGGCGCTCGCTTCAATCGCGAACTCGTTCGCCTTTTGCGCAAAGCAGGCATTGAGGGAACCAACACAACAGCACCGCAGCGGCGTAAACTGCAGGCGCGCGATTCGGAAATGTGGACTGTTGTCCCCCAATTGGCCGACCGGAGGACGCCGTCCTATCGTGCTCTGTTAGGGCATAACCCCGTCTACTATCAGAGAGTCACGCAGAACCGCCACCCGGTTTTGTACCGGCCAGCGGTGCCGCACGTCTACGTGGACATCAGCGGCTCAATGTCAAATGAAGTGCCGTACATGATCGCAGTCCTTGATCCGCTGCATAAACGCGGCGAATGCCGCTGTTTTGCGTTCTCGACAGTCGTGGACGAGATCCGGCCAAAGCAAATGAGACGTCAGGCGGTGGTACAAACCGGGGGCACCAGCATTGACTGCGTGACGAAGCATATTCTGGAGATTCCAAAGTCGCGCCGTCCAAGGCGCGTGCTCATCCTCACCGACGGTTATGTGGGACCCATGAACGAGCGCGACTCTGTAGCGCTTAAGGAAAGCCATGTTCGTCTCCATGTGGGGCTGATAAATTCGAATTACCGGGCAGATCTCAAATCCCACGTCCATTTGATCGAAGTCCTGCCCAGCGTGTACGAGTAGTTGTTTGGAGGATAAACACAAATGAAGGTAGAACAGAATATTCTCGCAGAGTATGTATCGCCGGGCCATCCAGACAGACTGGCCGACGCCATCGTTGAAGGCATCGTGGATGCGGCTTTGGCCGCAGACACTGAGACGCTGGTAGGCGTGGAGGCGGCGGTTCACACCGACAAGGTCTTCGTGGACGGGCGCGTGGCGGCCGGCAATGACAATGCCGCCGCCGTGTCGCTGAATATGGTAGACGCCATCGTAAGAAACGCTTACGCAGACGCGGGCTATGGCGGCATCTGGCAGCCCGCCCCTGCGGCCCTCGTTTTCCTGCATGATCTGTGCCTGGAGTCCATGAGCGACGAGGAACGGGAGATTCGAATCTTGTCGGATGATCAGAACGTCGTCATCGGTTACGCCTGTTCCTCGCCGGAAACGAATAACCTGCCGCCAGCACACTGGCTCGCATGGCAGATCGGGTTGCGCCTCGCTGCGTGGCGGATGCTGAACGCCGCCGACAAACTGGGGCCGGACTTTAAGGTTCTACCCTGGCTTGGCGTACAGGTTAACTCCGACGGTGCACCAATCTACGAGTGGAAGAGACTGACGGTCAGTATTTTGCATGTGCAGGGGTTGGATTACGAACAGCAACACCGGCTCCTGCTGCCGCCCCTGCAAGCCATCCTCGCAGATTTGGAGAAACTCGGCATGCAAGGGGTTGAGGCCTCGTTTAAGCCGGATAAATTGCTATTAAACGGCGCAGGATATTTCGAACAGGGTGGGCCGCACGGGGACAACGGACTCTCCGGTAAGAAACTCATTGTAGACCACTACGGCCCGACCGTGCCGATCGGTGGCGGCGCGCTTTGCGGAAAAGACCCGCACAAGATTGACCGTTGCGGGGCGTTACGCGCCAGACAGTGGGCCAGGCAATTGGTGGCGGATGGCGCCAGGGAGGCACGCGTGACGCTCAGTTGGGCACCGGGGTCCGGCATGCCGCATTACGTGGAAGCTGCTGTTGCCGACGCCGTGGGATGTTGGCAGTTTGTGCCTCCAAGTCGGCATCCGGCTTTGGACTGGTTCTCAATTCGATGCATTGTCGCCGACCTCGGCCTCGCTAAAATACGCTGGGCGGAGACTATGAGGACAGGATACTTCGTGAACCAAGAGCATCCGTGGGAACACGTTTTGTGAGATGTACCTGAGCCGGGGCTACCGATTGCGGGCAAGAAGTTTGTTGAGCACTGGGGAGCGGACGGTCAGGGTGGTTTTAACCGAGACGATATCTAAGGAACAACTGCCATCTGTCTCAAACTGGTCCGCAAACGCGGAATCAATAATCTGAAGCGCCAGATTTTCATCCAGCCCATTTTCCGAGACAGCTAGAATCACGCTGTCGTCACCATCGAGGATGTCGTAGATATAGGCGGTATAACCTGTTGGAAACAACCAAGCTGAAAATGCTTGCCATGTTCCATACATATCCCCGAAGCGGGGTTTTAGAAACTTTTTCGATTTCCGTTCGCGAAGTTCATCCACAGAGTCGAACAAATCGCCGATTTCCACGCCGCGTTTTTTCTCCACCGCCTGCACGGCTTCAATCAAACCGGGTTCATTAGGCATGAACTGCCACTTGCCAAGTTTCGGCAGATGCCCCTTGACCGTAGTTCTGATCGCCGCCGCAAGTTCCAACAGCAGCTCCGCGTTCTGCTGCCGCTTTGATTTCGGCAACGCCTGCTTCTCTGACACATCCTGACCCAGTTTCTTGCCATCAGTCTTTTTCATGAACTCACCTATGACTTCGCACATTTACGACGTATTCTGTAACAACCATTTTCAGCATTTACTGAATCATCGCCAGCAGTTTTCGATACCGCCCCGTTCGTTTCGCCGCCGGCTTCAGTTTATCGACGAGCGCCCGCGCCGCCTCGTGGCAGGCGAGCCGGGCCGATCGCCATTCGATTGCCTACCGAATTTGCTGATTTGCATTATTGCTTCCTGAATATATATCTGGTTAAGCATCAAAATATCAACAGCCGGAAGTTTCATAGTGTGTCATATCGCCATTGCGTTCAGCACACTGTCACGTTATCCCAATCCAACTGGCGCTGCAGAAAAACCGGACAACACATGTCAATGCGTTTGCCGATCTTCTCGTTGACAATCAGCCCATCCGTGGCCGTGCAGCTGGCAACGTAAATGCCGATCAGGTGAAAATCCTCCGTGAAAATCGGACCACCAGAACAGCCCTTCCCTGCCTCCTTCGACGTGAAAACGATCTCGGGCCGGTCTCTGATAACTTTCAAATCGACACGATATATCGTCTTACCGTCCGGAGCAAAGCAGAAACCCGGCAGGCGACCGGAAGTTTTGTCGCCGAAATCGATAGTGGCAGGCCGGATCGATTCCGTCTCAGGTTCGCCAATGTCCAGCACTGGCCAGGAATCGGACGTGGGGCCGTCCTCAAGCTCACAATGAATGCCATTGAGACCGAGTACCATGAAGTCCATGGTTGTGCCAAGGTACATTGCGAAGCGACCACATACATTGTCGCTCACTCGCCGCACCATAAATAAACATGTATCCGCGAGGCCCAACGGCAGGGATTTGGTGTAATGCGCGCAGGTGAAAATGTATTGCCCGCTGATCAGCCCCAGTCCCGTAATTTCAGGACTCCCTTCCGGCGAAATTGAAACCATTGCGTTTATATCATTTCAATATCCATAAGGCGCTTCTCCCTGATGCTCTTTGAACAACCGCTCAGCCATCACGCTCTTATGATCCTTCTGGCTTACCAGAAAGTCGGCCCTGGTCACGATATACAACACGTCCTGTTCATCATGGCTGGCGACCTCGAAATCCAAGTGCCGCGGGGCGAACACACCCATGTGCCCGGACAAGGCCACGGAAATAATTCTGGCCCGTTTGCTGTCCAGTCCGCGGCTGGCGGCAAAATTATTGAAGCAGGCGGCTGCGAAGAATCCGTGATCTGCGTGCGTATGCATTTTCCGCCCGGCGCGCTTTCCAATTTCATACTCATTCACATCGCCATACTTCAAAATATCGTGCAGCAGAACCGCGATACGGACCTCATCGCATCTCTCAGCAGAGAGACGATCCTCTTTTGGAACGCGAATTATCCGCTCTGCCTCCTCTAACGCAGAAAGCGTATGACGGAGCAATCCGCCCCGGCCGTTGGCATAGTATGGATGGAACTTTCCACTGCTGGATGCAGGCTCCTCGAAGAAATATGCGGGGACGTGCTGTTCCCAGAATTCCTTAAGTATAAACTTCAGGCCGTCGTCTTTTACTGACGCTATAGCATCGTCAACTTCCTTCATTTAACCCCTTTTTCTTTACTGGCGTCGCCTGCCACTGCTCAGGATCCAGCACTTCGACATCATGCTGCTGCAACCCCATCAGCGCGATGGAAATATACGGCGGAAATAAATCCCTGTTGCAAACATTTCTGGCGGCACGCAGAGCCCGCAAACGGTTACGTTTGTCATGCGTATCGGGGATCTGGACAATCAAGCTGTATAGTTTGGGCCTGTACCTCAGGCGAATCCAACCCGCGCCGATAACACGGGCCATGATGATCTCGCGTGCAAACCCCTCAAAATCCGCAGGTTCGTTGTATTTGCGCAACAGACGGTTCACGTAGGCACGTGTCAATCCAAACCGTGCAGGGTTATCGCAAATGAGGTTGATATGGTGTTCAGGCACCGGAATCAACCGGTTCTGCGGCGTCACCCAGTAGGCTTGGTATTTCATTCCGTTATAAATGTAGATTCAACTTCAGGCTGAGGGTCTTTATCAAGCAGCCAATCCGCCGGCATTTCGCTGATATCCTGCGACTCGCTGACAATCAGTTGCTTATCCTTCAAAACGTAAACAATACGCCTTACTCTACCGATGTAGCGTCCATTTGATTCCCTGACAGGAAACAAACGGACTATTTTTTTGCTGCCAGCCCGTCTGTAT
>JBAXJV010000095.1:0-9094 GCA_037137675.1 bacterium
GTGTTCTTGATGCAAATCGGGATTTTGGCCTGCACGGCGGGCAGGATGGCCTCGTCGTGAAAGACGCCGAAGCCGGCGTAGGCAAGTTCACGCATCTCCTGATAGGTGAGGATCGAGATCGCGCGGGCATCGGGGACAATGCGCGGGTCCACTGCATAGACCGAATCCACGTCGGTGAAATTCTCGTAGAGCTCGGCCTGCACGGCGGCGGCCAGAATCGAGCCGGTGATGTCGGAGCCGCCACGCGGGAAGGTGGCAACTTCACCGTTACCGGTGTAGCCGAAAAAGCCCGGAAAAATTACGACATCACGTGTGTCCCGCAGGGTTTTCAGACGTTCGTAAGACTCGGGCAGCACGGTGGCGTTGCCGAAATCGTCGCTCAGCAACAAGCCTGCTGTCCGCGGGTCAACATAATGAGCAGGCAGGCCGAATTTTTTAAAGGCGGCGGCGACTACGCGGGCGCAGTTGTCCTCGCCTGCGGCTTTGAGATTGTCGAGAAAGCGTCCGCGATGTGTCGTGTCACCTGCCAGGCGTTTACGTAAATCGTCAGCGACTGCGCGGGTGACAGTAACAGGCAGTTCCAGAGCGCGTTGAATTTCGCGGAAGCGTTCAACCACGCGATCCAGCGCGGCGTCGGTTGGTTCGCCAGCGAGTTGGGCTTCAGCCAGCGCGATCAGCAAATCGGTAACCTTCATATCCTCAGGCGAGCGTTTGCCTGGTGCTGATACAACCACGATGCGCCGGGCCGGATCGACTCGCACGATCTCATAGACCTTGCGAATCTGGCGGGCATCGGCCAGCGAGCTGCCGCCGAATTTAACGACTTTAATGGCGGACAGTTTCTTTTTAAGAGTCATTTTTTTGGCTCGTCTATATTCAGGTGGTTAGACTGTTAGGCTGTTAGACTGTTAGGAAAACCAGGGGAAGAGCGATTTTTCTGCACATTTGCAGCATCGATAAATGCCGCGATTGGGTCGGCCAACGCAAACATCCGGAGTCTAATGTGATCGGGCATGATTTTCTGCTTCATCTAACAGCCTAATAGTCTAAAAGTCTAACAGCCTGTGCTGTCACTGTCCATCGAGGTCCTCAATGCGCAGCCGGATAGTCTTAGCGCCGACAAACGGGCGGGCGTCAATTTCGGACAGCGCGAGGTTCATATCCGCTTCGCGGGCGCGGTGCGTGACAATGATGACAGGCACGTTGCGGCCAGCGTGGGTTTCTTTTTGCACGACCGATGCGATGCTGATGCCGTGATTTCCCAGAACTGTGGTAAGTGCGCCCATTACGCCTGGTTTATCGAGCAGCGAAACACGCAGGTAATATCGTGAGCTGATGTCGCAGATGTTACGGCAGCGACCGGGGATGTCGCGCGGTAAGGTCGGCGGGAAAGGCGCTCCGGCGGCCATCGCTCCGGCGATGTCCGCCAGATCGCTCAGCACGGCACTGGCTGTTGGCAGGCGGCCGGCGCCACGTCCGAAGTAAACCGACTGGCCGGCGATGTCGCCGTCAACCATTACGGCGTTAAAAACGCCGTTGACCGAGGACAACATGTGGTCCACCGGGATCAGGGTGGGGTGGACCCGCACTTCGATGCCGTCGGGTTCGGCTTTAACCACGCCAAGCAGCTTTACGCGATAGCCAAGGACGCGGGAATAATCAATGTCGATTTTGGAGAGTGTGCGAATACCTTCGACGTGGACGGAGGACATCTCGATCGGAAACCCGTAGGCCAAAGATGCCAGGATGACTGCTTTGTGCGCGGTGTCCCAGCCGTCTACGTCAAGCGTTGGGTCTGACTCAGCGTAGCCATGCGCCTGTGCTTCCTTGAGCGCGTGGTCGAATGTATCGCCTTCACGGTCCATGCGTGTCAGAATGTAATTGCAGGTGCCGTTCAGAATGCCGTAGACGCGGGCAATGCGGTTGACGACGAGTCCCTCACGCAATGCCCTGATGATGGGTATGGCGCCTGCCACGCTGGCTTCGAAGCCGACAGTTACGCCGCGATTCGCGGCCAGTCGGAAGAGCCCGGAGCCGCATTCCGCGAGCAGCGCCTTATTGGCGGTGACGACCGGCTTGCGCTGTTCCAGTGCGTGCGTGATCAAGGTGCGTGCGATTTTGGTGCCGCCGATCAGTTCCACAACGATCTGAACGGCGGGATCGTTAATCACCGCCATGGCGTCGGTGGTGAGCAGCGTGCGGTCTACCACGATCCCGCGGTCGCGCTCCAGATCCACGTCGGCGATCTTACGCAGCACAAGCCGCACGCCAGTGCGGTCGGCCAGCAGATCGCCATTCTTTTGTAACGCTTCGACCACGCCCGCGCCGACGGTGCCGAACCCCAGCAAGCCAATGCCTATTTCTTTCATAGAATAACCCGTTCGCACCGGTCGGTCGCTCCACGCGAACCGGTATCCGGTAAAGGCCAACATACTAGCGAACCCTGCCGAAGGTTCAAGCTCATAAGGTGTGGCATTTACGATAGGCGTTTTTCGGATGCGTCGCGGCGGCGCATCCAGAGCAGCAGCATGGCCATTCCAATCGGGCAGGCGGCAGAGACGGTGAGCCCGGTGGCGAGTGAGGCGCGGTCCGCGATGGCCCCCACGGCCCACGGCATAAAAACGCCGCCCAGATTTCCGCATGCAGCGAGCATGCCGAACATGGAGGCGCCGCCACGGGGGTAAGCATCAGCCAGAATTCCCAGCATGCTCGGCCATAAGCAGCTGCCCGACAGGCCCGCTGCCACACAGGCGCCCAGCGCCAGGTATGGCCACCAGGTGGCACAAGCCAGCAGAAACAGCGCTACGGTAAACCAGCAGCACGCCAGCAGCAGGCGATAGGCGTCCAGCCGTCGGCCGAACTGCCCGGCGACGATGCGGCCTGCCGCCATGGCTACAGAAAAAAATAAAAACGCCATGCCGCCGGTCAAGGCTGAAAAGCCCAGTTGACGTTCGGCATAGGCTGGCAGCCACTGCGCCATTGAGAGTTCCGTGGCACCACCGAGGAAAATCGTGACCAGTGCGACAAGAAAAAATGGGCGGCGCGCAAGCTTGCGCAGCCGTTGGCGTTGGTCGGTCTGCGCCACCAGTGGCGGCAGGCGCAGGCGCACGAAGGCCAGCGCCACCAGCAGGCATGGCAGTGCCAGACAAAGTGTCACGGTGCGCCAGCCCAATGCCAGCCGTAATGCCAGCGAACCGATCAGAATGGACAGCACTGCGCCCGAGCAATAGTAGGAATGCAGCCAATTCATGGCCGCAGTCTTGCCGTCCGGCAGCAGCGCGCAGACGATCGGGCTCAGCACCATGTCGAGTACACCGGCGCCACAGCCCATAATTAGTGATGCTGTAAGCACTTGAGCGTAACTATGGGCTGTTCCCAGCAGCAGCAGGCCTGCGCCGATCATCAGATTGCCAAGAACGGCAAAGGGCTTCGGGCCGGCCCGGTCCGCCAGCGGGCTGGAGATTAAAATCCCAAGCACTAACCCCAAAAACGTGACGCCGCCGATGCGTCCGAGTTGCTCGTTCGTGAGTCCCGCCGGGCCTCCCAATTCGCGGCCGAAGGTGGTCAGGAAAACCGGAGTTAAATTGATGGCTAAAGACAGTACCATCATGCCAGCATTGTTTATCGCGAGCGCATAGCGTAAATACGGGCTGCGGAATCCGGAGCGGTCATCGAGCTCGTCTGTGGCGGTCATGGCCGCGCAGGATAACATGAATTGCGCCTGACACTCGACAGATTCTGGCGGATTTGATAAAACACAAGAATGGACATATGCAAGGGGGATTACGCGGGTGGTCCTGCGCCCCGGCGTGGACGAATATCGAAGGAAACGCGAGTGGTGAGATTATGAGCGAGAGATCGGCTTTTTTTCAGGAACGCAACGGGCAGCTTTGCGCAGAGGATGTTCCGGTGCAGGAACTTGCGGCGCGCTATGGTACCCCGCTATATGTTTACAGCCGCGGGTATATGCAAACGCAATATCGGGCGCTGGCTCAGGCCCTGGCCCCGGCACAGCCGCTGATCTGTTATTCCGCCAAGGCTAACACCAATCGTGCGGTCTTGCGCACATTTCTCGAAGAGGGGGCCGGCCTGGATATTGTTTCCGGCGGTGAACTGTTCCGGGCCATGCGGGCCGGGGCCGATCCCGAAAAAATCGTTTTTGCGGGCGTAGGCAAGACGCACGAGGAAATTGACGCCGCGCTGCACGAGGGGGTTCTTTTTTTTACAGTTGAGTCCGAGCCTGAAGTACGCCGGATTTCCGACTGTGCTGCACGTATGGGGACGACTGGCCGGATTGCCTTCCGGATCAATCCGGACGTGGACCCCCACACGCACACCTATATCAGTACTGGTAAGCGCGAGAACAAGTTCGGGCTGGATTTGGATCGCGCCGAGCAGGCCTACGCGCTGGCGGCCACGCTGCCGAACATTGAAATCAGCGGATTACACCTGCACATCGGTTCGCAATTGCTTTCGTCTGCACCGTATGGCGAGGCGCTCGACAAGGTTGCGGCGCTCTGTGGAAGGTTGCAGGCGCGCTACCCGACTTTCCGTTATCTCGACATCGGTGGTGGCCTGGGTATTTCCTATCGCACCGGCGAGACGGCGCTGGCGCCCGAGGATTTCGCGGCCGTGGTGTTGCCCCGGGTGGCGCGTCTGGGCCTCAAGCTGGTGGTCGAACCCGGACGCAGCCTGGTTGGCAATGGCGGCATTCTGGTCTGCCGTGTGCAGTATGTGAAGGAGAGTTACGACAAGCAGTTTGTGATTGTGGATGCCGCCATGAACGACTTGATCCGGCCATCGCTCTATCACGCCCATCACGAGGTGCGCGCGGTGCGTGCCACGGCCGGTACGTTACATGGCGATCTGGTCGGGCCGGTCTGCGAGTCGGGCGATTTTCTGGCGCAGGACCGCGACCTGCCGGATGTTGGCGAAGGCGGGCTGCTTGCGATTATGAGCGCGGGTGCCTACGGCTATGCCATGTCTTCGAATTACAACAGTCGCCGCCGTCCAGCCGAAGTGCTGGTGGATGGCGCCAGCCATCTGCTGGTGCGTCGGCGCGAGACTTGGGAAGACGTTGTACGGCACGAAACCGATGGACGCGACAGCGGTCAGGGGGTAGAACATGTTTAAGGGTGCTTATACGGCGATCGTCACACCGTTCGGGCGGGATGGCGGCGTGGATTACGGTCGGCTGAGCGAGCTGATCGAACGGCAGATCGGCGCCGGAATTGATGGCGTGGTGCCGGTCGGAACGACCGGTGAATCGCCGACCCTTGACGTGGCCGAGCATGAAAAGGTGATCGCGACAACCGTCGCCGTCTGCCGTGGCCGGGTGCCTGTGATCGCAGGCACGGGCGCCAACTCGACCAGTGAAGCGATCGAGCTCTCGAAGCACGCCATGGCGGTCGGAGCTGATGCGACATTGCAGGTGACGCCGTACTACAACAAGCCAAGCCAGGAGGGGCTGTACCGTCACTTCAGTGCCGTAGCCGATCTGGGCCTGCCGGTTGTGCTTTACAATATTCCCGGCCGGACGGGCCGCGAAATCGAAGTCGAAACAGTGGCGCGGCTGGCGCGGCACCCCAAAATTGCGGCGATCAAGGAGGCTGGCGGTTCGGTGGACCGCGTCAGCCAGATCCTGAACATTTGCGCGATTCCTGTGTTGTGCGGCGACGATGCGCTGACACTGCCCATGATGTCTGTGGGCGCCTGCGGCGTGGTAAGCGTTGCTTCCAACATTGTGCCGGGTCCGGTGGCTGACATGGTGCATGCCGCGCTGGCGGGACGTTGGAGCGAGGCGCAGGCTTTGCACCGGCATTGGCACCGGCTTTTTAACGATCTATTCATAGATACCAATCCGATCCCGATCAAGGCTGCGCTGGCAATGGCGGGGCTGATCGAGGAGGCCTACCGCTTACCGCTCTGCGAGATGAGCGCCCCTCTGCGCCAGAAACTCGCCGCAACACTCAAAGCGCTGGAGTTGATTTGATCAACGCTCAACGCTCAACCCGCAACGCTCAAGGAACTTGAGTATTAACGTTGAGCGTTGAGAATTGGACGTTGAGCGTTTGTTCCTTTGCCGGAGAACGGGAAAACCCGACCCCTCTTTCCCGAGCACCGAACACCCGCCTCCCTGTCATGACAGACAACGCACGCCAAATGATCGAGGCCGTAGTGCGTGCGTTGCGGCGGCGCTACACCTCCGAGCCCAGTCCTGTGGCGGACTTTCAGCGGGTACGCACGCATGATCCATTTCGGGTATTGGTGGCGACAATCCTGAGCGCCCGTACGAAGGACGCGACCACTTCAGCCGTTTGCGTCCGGCTGTTTGAGCGTGTAAGTACGCTGGAAGCGCTGCAGGCCGTGCCGGTAGCCGCATTGGAGCGATTGATTTATCCTGTGGGTTTCTATCGCACGAAGGCCCGCCACCTGCATGCACTGCCTGAAGTGGTGGCGCGGGAGTTTGGAGGGCGTATTCCACACTCAATTGAGGAGCTCGTGCGCCTGCCGGGCGTAGGCCGCAAGACAGCCAATCTTGTGGTGACGGATGCTTTTGGTGGCGAGGGTTTATGCGTGGACGTGCATGTGCATCGCATTTCCAATCGTTTGGGCTTGATCCGGACCAGGACTCCGGCTGAGAGCGAACACGCCCTGCGTGCGCTGCTCCCGAAACGCTATTGGTCGGAATGGAATCCGTTGCTGGTTGCGTTTGGCCAGACCGTTTGCCGTCCGCGTTCTCCGTCCTGCGCAAGCTGTCCGCTCGCCAGACGCTGCGCATATTGGCTGCGCGCCGCCGGGAACGCCGGTTGATGGTGACGAATCCGCAATAACGTCCATGCATCAATTGCATGGCCCAGTCACTGCATCTCAAGCAATGTAATCGCGGATGAGTTGGATATTCACGGGCGGAGTTTCGAGCGGAAGCGCGCCCGTTCCCATCACGCAGTTTGTGCGGCTGCCGACAAGTTCGAGAACATGGTCAATTGCCCGGTAGATCTTCTGCGGATCGTTGCATGCGACAATCACGGGATCAAGGTTTACCCGGATCTTCACCTGCGGATGGGTCCGCCACGCACGCTCGACAAACGCAGCCTGATCCGTCTCGGCATTGCAGATGAGGTACTGCGTTCCCGTGGACAGAAGATCGTCCAGGACTGGATAGGTGTTGCCACCGAGGATGCACGGAACGGGATGGCTGACACATTCTGCTGCGGCGTTCAATACGCATCGCAATGCGGGCAATTCCAGCTCATGGAATTGCTGCGGCGACAGCATTGGCGGTGCGGCCGCAGATTCGAAGAACGCGATATCGAGCCCAGCCTGCGCGATGGCACGACAGAACCCCGCCTGATTTCCGGCGAGCCGCATCAGAAATTGCGCGGTCAGCCCGGGCTCCAGCGCCGACTCCTCGCATAGTCCATTAATGCCGCGCAGATTGAATGCAATAGAGAATGGCCCCGACACCGGAATACGCACGTCAGCTTCAGGAAATTCCTTCCTCAAGCGCTGGCCTACGGAAATTACTTTCGCGATCCGCCCGGCCCGCTCCGGATCGAAGGGCTTCAGGCTGAGGCCCTGCCGGACCGATGAGAATAGCGGCTTGTGAACGCCCGGAATGGCGTTGTCTTCCACGGGCTCGATATACGCGCCATATGCTTCGGCTTCGAGATTATAGATGTCAATGCCAACGGCGATGACCTGCTGATGGTAGGCCAGATAAGCCCGGCGGTGCGCCTCGAACATCAAGTCAGCGTCGCGCGAAACTTCCCATGGTGAACGTCCAACGAAGCGCGCAGCATGTTCATAGATGACGGGCGTGAAACCGATTTTCATTTTTGCCTCGATGTACTTCACAAAAAAACGCCAGATGGCCGGTTCTGCAACCTCACTGCGCGGGGGTGCCCAAAGCCACTTCCAGTGTCAGTACGGCGTAAGCTGTTGCGAGAACCCGGTCGTCTTCCGGGAAGCGGGCGGCGGGGTTGGCCCAGTAACCCTGACCGGGACGCGCGGCGTCCATGCGCTGAAGAGCGAGTATTTTTTCAATCACCTCCCGGCGCCAGAAGAGCGGGGGACCGCCTTGCACGGGCAGGTCTTCCCGTCCATACGCCGCCAGCGCCTTGGTAAGCACAAAATAGTAAGCATAACGCCCTATCCGCCCGATGTCAGGATGCCGGTCGAGGGCCCAGTGCTGGGCAGCCCAGCCAAAGGACGCCTGCAAGCGCGGGTCGTTTCGATCTGTTTCCGCATAAATCAGACTCAAGATGCCCGCGTAGGTCGTACGGCCATCGGCGCGCAAAAATGGAAAGATGGGGCCGTTGGTTGCGAGCGGATTTGTGAAGGCGCTGCCGGGGTGGACTTGCGCCTGCTCTATAAAGCGTCGGGCGGCATCCCAGTCGAGATCGGACTGAGCTTGGTTTGTTCCGCGTACCGCTTCGGACTTCTGCGAGAGCCGCATGGCTTCGTAGGCGGCCAGCGACGATTCCAGATCGTCGCCGCTCTGGCTGCTTGCGTAACCGAAGCCGCCGTCGCGTAGATCACGTCCGGTGCGCTGGCCTGCGGCTAGAAAGCGTCGCGCACGGAGCATGATTGGCGTGAGTGCGGGATCGCCAACGGCGCTAAGCGCTACTAGTGCAATACCGGTGTTGTAGGTTGGCAGCAACGGACCACGACCGGGGTTTCGTTGGTAAATGCCGCCATCGGACTGGACACATCCGCGCAGCCATCCGACAGCGCGCGGAATAGCCTCAGCGCGCGCCGGATGACTGCTCAATGCGAAAGCCCAGAGCGGCAACGCTGTTAGTGTGGGGATGCCGGAGTTGGACCAGGCTCCGTCCGGGCGCTGTTCGGTGGCCAGCCAATCCAACGCCCTGGCGATGGCAGCCCGAGCTTCGTTGGCGATCGAAAGATCTACTTGGGCCGTTTGCGCCGCGCCGGAAATCAGCGTTTCAGCCTGTGTCGTTGCGCAGTGAAGCTGGATAATAGCGGCAGCGGACAACAAGGCGGTTATCCGGATATTCCACTGCCATCTCGAATTAAGGGCTTTTGCGCGCATGATTTAAGACTATACTCACCCCCATGAAATGGTCAACAG
>JBAXJV010000096.1:0-9091 GCA_037137675.1 bacterium
ATCACCTACCGGCATAAAACGGCGTAACCGCGGCGCGCAAGCTGGCCCATGAGCGGGAGCGTCAAAGCGGCCGGTGTGGTGGCCGTGGCGGTGGCCGGTTCCCGGGTTTTTGGCTTGTTTCGTGAGTTGGTCATGGCCTGGCTGTTCGGCGCGGGCCGGCAGTTCGATGCTTTTCTGGCGGCCTTCCAAATCCCCAATCTGTTGCGCGACCTTTTTGCCGAAGGCGCGCTTTCGACATCCTTCACCACGGTTTTCACGCAAACCTCCGAAAAGGAGGGCGCCGCGCGTTCCTGGCAACTTGCAGCGCGACTGGTCAGCACGACAATCTTGTTGCTGGCCGGCATCTGCCTGCTGGGCATTCTGCTCAGTCCGTGGATCGTTGCGCTTACGAATCCCGGTTTCCATAATGTTCCGGGCAAATTCGAGCTGACCGTTGGCCTGACGCGCGTGCTGTTCCCGTTCATTATGGCCGTCTCGCTTGCGGCTGTGGCGATGGGAATACTGAACTCCCGTCACATATTCGGGTTGCCAGCATCGGCATCCACGATGTTCAACATCGTTTCCGTAGTGTGCGGTGTGGGACTGGCCTTTTTGCTCGATCCGCAAGCCGACTGGCGTCATCCAAGGTTTGGCGACCGTGGCATGTATGGTGTGGCGCTGGGTGTATTGCTGGGCGGTCTGGCGCAGTTGGCGGTGCAACTGCCTTCGCTCTGGCGCGAGGGATTCCGCTGGCGCTGGGAGCTGGCGTGGCGCGATCCGGGCTTGCGCCGGGTCTGGCGGCTGATGGTGCCGAGCGTGATGGCTGGCGCAGCGGTGCAAATCAATGTACTGGTGAACGGCATTTTCGCGGCAGAAATCAACGGGGGACGCTCCTGGCTGGCTTATGCGTTTCGCCTGTTCCAGTTCCCACTGGGGGTTTTCGGCGTGGCCATCGCCACCGTCACGCTGCCGGCCGTGGCCCGCCATTTTGCACGCGGCGAACGGGTGGAGTTCGGGCGCACGGTTGAGGACGCGCTGCGATTGGCGTTGTTTCTGGCCCTGCCTGCCGCAGCGGGCCTGGTCGCGCTGGCCCCGGATTTGATCGGGGTTATTTATCAACACGGTCGCTTCACGGACTCCGATACGCTCAAGACCGCCTGGGCGCTGCGCGCCTACACCGTGGGGCTGGCTGGCTACGCTGTGATCAAGGTGCTGACGCCGTGTTTTTATGCGCTGGACCAGCCGAAGATTCCGTTACGGGTAAGTCTTCTGGGCGTGGGTGTCAATCTGGCAGTGAATATTGTGCTGGTCAAGGTTTTGGGGTGGGGCCATGTCGGCTTGGCGCTTTCAACCGGGATTCTGGCCAGCGTTAACGGCGCGCAATTATTGCTGGCGATCCGTCGTCAGGTGTCGCTTGGCGGGCGCGATGTATGGATACGGTTTCTGGCGATAACACTGCTGGGCACGCTGGTGTGCGGAGCGGTGGCCTGGACGGGCGGCGTGGCGCTGCGGGCCGCGCTGGGCGATGGTCTTGCGGCGCGCCTGGTTTCAGTGGGCGTGGCAGTGGCCGCCGGCGCGCTGTCTTATGGCGCAGTGGCCAATGCGGCGCGCTTGCCGGAGATGACCAGAATACTGGGCGGCATCCGGCGGCACATGGCTGGCGCGCCGCGCGCATCACTTCCGTAAACGCGTTGAGGCGATTTAGGGTTGATGGCGGGCAGGGCTGCTGGCATAATCGCCGTTTTAACAAAGTTGTAATGACACGGCGGCGCAGACGCTTCCAGCCGTGCGGAACGCATCAAAGGGGAAGACAGTATGGCGACAGTCAAAGGTAATATGTTGATCGGGCAGAGCGGCGGACCGACGGTAGTCATCAATCAGAGCCTCGTGGGTGCCGTGCTGGAAGCGTTGAAGCACCCTGAGATTGAAGGCATCTACGGCGCGCGACACGGCATGAAGGGCATCCTCGAAGAGGACTTTGTGGATTTGCGCAAGGAATCACTGGAAACGCTCGAAGCGGTGGCGATGACGCCCGCCTCGGCGCTGGGCTCGGCGCGCAAGAAGCCGTCGCCGGAAGAGTGTGCCCGGGTTTTCGAAATCCTGAAAAAGCACAACATCCGCTACTACTTCTACATCGGCGGCAACGATTCGGCCGAGTCGGCTAATATCGTCAACGAGAACGCCCTTCAGGTAGGCTACGATCTGCGCTGCTACCACATTCCCAAGACCATTGATAACGACCTGTGCGAAAATGACCACACCCCTGGATTCGGCAGCGCTGCAAAGTTTGTGGCCTGCGCGAGCATGGGCGATAACCTGGACGGCCGCGCGCTGCCGGGCGTTAAAATCAACGTCATCATGGGACGGCATGCCGGCTTTTTGACGGCGGCGGCGGCGTTGGCCAGGGTCTATCAGGACGATGGCCCGCACCTGATTTATATGCCTGAGCGGCCGTTCTGCATTATAAGCTTTGTAGCTGACGTCGAGAAGGTTTACGCCCGTTTAGGACGCTGTATCGTGGCGGTTTCCGAAGGCATTGCCGATGAGCAAGGCCATGCCATCGCATCCAAGTTCATTCAGGAAGTTGACTCGCACGGCAACGCCCAGCTTAGCGGTTCGGGCGCGCTGGGTGATTTGCTGGCCAATGAGATCAAGGCGCGCACTAAAATCACCCGCGTGCGTGCCGATACCTTTGGCTACCTGCAGCGCTCCTTTCCGGGCCTTACTTCCGCAGTGGATGCCAGGGAGGCGCGCAAGGTGGGGATGCTGGCGGTCAAGCATGCCGTCACGAAAAAACCCAATGGCTCGATCGCGATCGTCCGCAAGCCGGGCGAAAAGTATCAGGTCGCCTTCAAGCGCGTTCCGCTGGCAAAGGTGGCGAAGTTTACCCGCCATATGCCCGACGAGTTCATCGCGCCAGCCGGCAACGATGTCACCGAGGCGTTTCTGGCATACGCTCGCCCGCTCGTCGGGCCACTGCCGAAAATCGGACGGCTGCAAGCTGTGCCAGTGACCAAATCCATCTAACTTAAAGGATAACAGTATGGCAACCAGAACGATCACGCCCTGCCGGCCCGCCTGGCGCGGGACGATGACTGCGCGCGACCGCTTTAACCGGCAGATGCACTATCTGCCGGTGGACCGCTGCTTCAACATGGAGTTTGGATATTGGGAAGAGAATTTCCATGAGTGGGACTTGTTCGAAAAAAACGGCGTTACCAACAATGAAGAAGCCGACCGGTTCTTCAGCTTCGATCCCATCGCGGTGACTGGCGCAAACACCTGGATGGCGCCCGGTTTCGAATATAAGATTATCCAGGAAACGGCGACGACTAAAATCGTGCAGAACGAAGACGGTCTGTTTGCAGAGGTGCCGCAAGACGGGCTTTCCACCATTCCGCACTTTATAAAGTCATCCGTGGTAACGCCGGAGGACTGGAAGCGGGTCAAGGAGGAAAAATTCCAACGCAACCACCAGAGTCGCATTCCCGACATTGAGGCATTAAGGCAGCAGCACCCTTCGACAAGGGATTACCCGCTTGGCATTTCGTGCGGTTCAATGATCGGAAGAATCCGCGACATGCTTACCTTCGAGGGCCTGGCCTACGCGACCTACGACTATCCAGAGATGGTGGAGGATATGGTTGAAACCTGTTGCGTGATTGTCGAGGACATTTTGGACTGTATCCTGCCGCATATCGATTTCGACTACGCTTCCGGATGGGAAGATATCTGCTTCAAAAACGGCCCCATTGTTTCGGTCGACTTTTTTAAAAACGTGGTGGCGCCACGTTACAAGCGCATTCAAAAGAAGCTTGCCGCGAACGGAATTGATATCTGGTACATCGACTGTGATGGCGACGTGCGCCCGATCATGCCTTACTTCCTGGAAAGCGGCGTCAATTGTCTCTTCCCGTTCGAAGTCAACGGTTGCGCTCATCCAGCGGAATTGTTCAAGGAATACGGCAAGGACCTGCGGATCATGGGCGGAGTTGATAAAATCCAGCTGGGCAATGGCCCGGCCGCCATCAAGGCCTACATGAAAACGCTGGTCCCGCTGGTTGAACGCGGCGGCTATATTCCCTTCTGCGACCACCGCTGCCCTCCGAACGTAAAGCCGGCTGACTACTTGTATTACCTTGATTTGAAAGAACAGATGTTCGGGTTGAAATAGCTTCCAAAGTGAGCGTTTGCGCTGCGTGGGACAGTATGCTATAAACCACGCCGTGGCCGGCGGTTACTGTGCAAAGCGACTGTCTGAGCCACGCAAACCGCGAAGGCGGCGGAAGGCGCGACATGGACGAGCTCAAATTCAACCCGGGTTACAACACCTTCGATTCTGATTCCTACGTGGTGCATTTAGAAAATCCGCCACTGGACAGTCCGGCTTTATTCAGGAATACCTTCCCGTACGACGAGGTGCCGCGCATAGGGTTTAACCACAGGTTGACGCCCATGCGAATGCCGCGGGAGATCTGGGTTACCGACACAACCTTTCGCGACGGGCAGCAGGCCATGCCGCCTTACACGGTCAAGCAGACCGTGGACCTGTATAAGCTGCTTCACAGGCTGGGTGGCAAGAAGGGGCTGATCCGGCAGACCGAGTTTTTTATCTACACGAAGAAGGATCAGGAAGCCCTCGATCAGTGTATGGCGTTAGGTTACCGCTGGCCTGAGGTGACGGGCTGGGTGCGTGCGCAACGTAAAGACCTGGAGCTTGCCAAGCAGATGGGGCTCAAGGAAATCGGCATTCTCACCTCCGCGTCCGACTACCATATCTACTTGAAGTTGAGAAAAACCCGCCGTCAGGCGCTGCATGATTATCTGCGCGTTGTGCAGGACGCAATCGAAGTTGGCATCACGCCGCGTTGCCATTTTGAGGATGTTACAAGAGCCGACTACTATGGCTTCGTTGTGCCATTTGCCCACGAGTTGATGCAGATCGCCGAGAAGAATAAAGTCACTGTTAAAATCCGCATCTGTGACACACTCGGGCTGGGTGTGCCGTACCCGGGTGTAGCCATGCCGCGGTCGGTGCCCGGCTTGATCTACGGTCTGCAATATTATGCCGGTGTGCCCAGCGAGTGGCTGGAATGGCATGGACACAACGACCTCTTCCTCGTAACCGCAAATGCCGTGACGGCCTGGCTCTACGGCTGCTCCGCCGCTAACGGTACGCTGCTAGGAATTGGCGAGCGTACGGGCAACCCGCCGCTTGAAGCTTTGGTGATGAACTATTTGCAATTGCGTGGCAACGACATGGGCATTGATACGACCGTGATCACAGAGATAGCGGAGTATTTCGAGAAGGAATTACATGTGCCAATTCCGCCGTACCAGCCGTTAGTTGGAAGAACGTTCAATACCACCCGCGCGGGCATTCACGCCGACGGCCTGCTGAAAAACGAGGAAATCTACAACGTATTCAATACCGCGAAGCTGCTGAATCGTCCGTTCGAGCTGGCTCTGACCGACAAGAGTGGTGCGGCTGGCGTGGCGCTCTGGGTCCGCAAGCATTTTCCAGATGCCAAAAAAACCTCGCCGGCAAAAACTGACGATGGCATCCAGCGCATCTACGCGTGGGTTATGACCCAGTACGACGCCGGGCGCACCACGGCCATTACGGATGAAGAAATGAACCAGCAGGTGAAGCTAAACCTGGCCGACTGGTTGCAGGTCAATGGATATGAAGCGTGAAATTGTAGTCTTCGGTCACCCCTCATTGCGGCGACCTGCAACGAGGGTTGTTTCTGTAGACGCTGCGCTCAGGCGGTTGGCCGACGATATGCTGGAGACGATGTACGAGGCCGACGGGCTTGGCCTGGCCGCTCAGCAGATCAACGAAACACCAGCCTTGTGCGTGGTGGATGTACCCGCCGAGATGGATGTGCTGGTCGAAGACGGCCCGCGTCTGAACCCCGCCGTCGCCATGCCTCTGGTGATGGTTAACCCTGAGATCGTCGCGCGCGCTGAAAGTGAGTCGCTGATTGACGAAGGCTGCCTGAGTTTCCCTAAACTGTACGCGCCGGTATTGCGCGTTAGCGTGGTGACGGTGCGTTTTCTGAATTTAAAGGGGCAGCTTCAGACTTGCGAAGTACGCGGACTGCTGGCGCGCGCGGTTCAGCACGAACTCGACCATTTGGCGGGCGTGCTGTTTGTGGATCACGTGGCATCGGCTGAGCGCGAGGCTTTGAATGTGCAGCTTCAGGAAATGGAGCGCACGGGACGCCGTCAGGCCGGGGTGGCGTAACGGCGCGCAAATATTTCCACGTCAGTCCGCCCGGCATGCGTCAGGTTCGAGCCGCTTTGTCTCTTTGCAACAGCTGTTCGCTGCGTTTGTGCGGCGCTTGCGGAAAAAGCTTTGTAGAATATCACGGCAAGCCGCCTCGCTAACTCCGGTTATAACCGTTGGGTGGTGGTTTGGGGCCGGGTGGTTGAGAATCGGAAACACCGATAGCGCACCACCGCGCTGCGGGTCGGATACGCCATACACCACGATTGGAATGCGCGCTAGAACAATGGCGCCGGCGCACATGGGGCAGGGCTCCTTGGTCACATAAAGCGTGGTGTTTTCCATCCGCCAGTCACCCAGCGCTGCAGTGGCCTGAGTGATCGCAATCATTTCGGCATGTGCGGTCGGGTCCTTTAGTCTTTCGACCTGATTAAAAGCCCTGCCGATCACGCGGCCCTGGCATACCACTATCGCTCCGACGGGCACCTCGCCGTCATCGGCGGCACGGCAGGCCTCGCTCAAAGCCAGCTCCATGTAAAATTCGTGTGGTTGGTCTTGCATAGCGCAGCTACAAAACCATGACCGGATGTGCGGCGTCAAGCACGATTGACAGATGGCAACGGTAGATTGTATTTTATTTTTTTAATGGAGTATATGCATATGGAAAACATTCGTCTGGGGATCGTCGGGGTAGGCGGCATGGGGTTAAATCATGCGCAGACCGTGCATAGCGGGCAAGTGCCCGGATTGGTTTTGGCGGCGGTGTGTGATCTTGATGCCGGGCGGCTGACTAAGGCAAAACAAATGGGCGGCGAAGGCGTGCGGGCGTTCGATTCGGCCGGGGCGCTCTTTGCGGCGAAGTGCGTGGACGCTGTGCTGATTGCCACTCCGCACTATTTTCATCCGCCGCTGGCGATTGAGGCTCTGAAGCAAGGGCTGCACGTTTTGATCGAAAAACCGGCCGGCGTATACACCCGTCAGGTACGAGAAATGAATGAGGTGGCGGCTAAGTCCGGACGCGTTTTCGGCATCATGTACAACCAGCGCACCAAGCCGGTCCACCAGCGGCTGCGCCAATTGATCCAGTCCGGCGAGCTGGGGACGCTGCGGCGGGCGACATGGACGATCACCGACTGGTTCCGCCCGCAGAGTTACTACGATTCTGGTTCATGGCGTGCGACCTGGGCCGGAGAAGGCGGCGGCGTGCTGATCAACCAGTGCCCGCACAACATCGATCTCTGGCAGTGGTTTTTTGGCATGCCTCAGCGCGTGCGGGGGTTTTGCGGGTTTGGAAGGATGCACGACATTGAGGTTGAGGACGACGTTGCGGCGATCTTCGAGTACGGCGACGGCATGAACGGTACGTTTATCACCTCAACTGGCATGAGCCCGGGGAGTAACCGTTTGGAGATTAATTGCGACCGTGGCAAGGTTGTGATGGAAAACAACAAGCTGACATTCTACCGGACGGTGATGACCATTCCGGAGTTCAACCGTACTTTTAAAGGCGGGTTTGGCGATCCGGAGCATTGGGTTTGCGATATTCCGGTGCCTGCCCCGTCTCCTGAGCATCTGTGGATTCTGAAGAACTGGGCCCAGGCCATACAGGATGGACGCGCACTGCTGGCGCCGGGCGCCGAAGGTATCGCCTGCGTGGAGTTAATTAACGCGATGCTGATGTCCACCTGGACTGATGGATGGGTCAACCTTCCAGTTGACGAGCAGCGCTATTTCGAGCTGCTGGAAGAGCGCTGCAAAACATCCCGCTACCACGGCACGCAGGGACGCAGCGGGAGCGTTATGGATGTGACCGGCACGTTCTGATTCCAATCGCTAAGCCGTAAGCTTACGCGTGCGCCGTCAGGGAGCCCGGTTTTTCTTCTGCCCGGGTGGATAGTGCGTAGAGAAATATCTGGCCTGGTGTTTCTGCATCAAGGCCGCTGCCGGTTCAGAGTCGCCCGTTTCCCAAAGCTGGCACTTGCGCCCCGACAAAGATTCCCGCATGTTTCGAACCGTTATCCGATCCAGCACTCCGGGTCCGAGTTCCTTGAGCAACTGATCCCGCGTATTCCGCCCATATCCCGACTTAACCAGCCACAGTGTTCGACGGCTCATTTCATCACGGGCAACCAGACCGTAAGTCCTCACCCAATCCCATGGATAGGCCTCAACCTTGATTCTGCCATCCGCCAAAAACGCAAGCAGATAGGCATCCCAATAATCGGTAAGAATCACTGCCTGGCTGTCCATCAGTTCCGGAATAAAACGCTCTTTGGTTTCGCGAACAGATTGCTCGACCAGTGCTTCGGCATTCAGGCGATGCACCCAGACCGGCACGGATGTCGCAGCAAGGGCTAAAACCAGCCCCGCCGCCAACCATCTCCGCCAGTTTGATGTTGGCAAGAAGCGCGCAAATAGCCAGGCCACTGCCGGCAGCACATGCAGGCAGTACCGCCTGCTCGATCCATCATGCACTAGAACAGGCGTCGCAATCATGGCCAGAATTATTCCCAGCGACCCGATTACCCACGCCGCATCCAACGCCGTGATCTGTGCTGGTTGAGACCGTTTCCTGCGCACGGCTGCCGCAAAAGCCAGCAATGCGATCGCCACCCAAAGCAGCGAGATCGCCGAAAAAACCGGATTATCGCCATGCACCCCGAATATCCGCGCCGCCACCCTGGTGAAAAACCGGAACTGCGTGTCCACAACTTCCGACAGCGCTATCTTCGCGTGGAGCTGGTTACCGAAAGGCCAGTTTGCGGCGCGGAACACGATATGCGCCAGCATGGGGAGATAGCCAAGGATTGCGCCCGCTGCCAATACAACGCCGCGCCGTATCGCTGTGCGCAGGCCATGCCGTAGCAGCACCGCCATCAG
>JBAXJV010000097.1:0-9077 GCA_037137675.1 bacterium
TGGTTTCGGGGTATTCGTCGAACGCTTCGCTGGGCGCGAAAAACGGCATGTGCGTAGAAAGCGCAGATTAACCAGACGGCCATGTATCCGCTACGCAGCAGCCGCAGGCTCCAGCTTTTCGGAAAGAGCGCCGAAAGGCTGGCGACCAGTACGAGCGCCGCTCCCGCAGCGGCGGCAATTGAGATGCTATGAACCAGCCCCGGCAGGCCGGCTTCGATGAATGGACCGCGCAGACGCGGATGTCCGCACACGAAATCTTCGAAGATCCACGGCAATAGTACGGCATAGCGGGCCATAACTGCCGCGATAATGCCGAGCGGCAGGCTCAGCAGGCCTGGCCAAACCCGGTATTTTGTATCCCGTATATTCATGGTTTCGCGCTTGCCGGATTGACCTGGCTAAAGAGGCACTCAGAGGCCTGTCCAGCCGGAACAGGCACTTTCTAGTGCACTTCCGTGTCGCCGATAGAAATTCCAAGATCGCTTGGCTGCGCAGGAATTTCCCCGGGTTGAGCTTTCTCGGTAATGCGCTTTACAATTGCCGTATCCTTGCGTTCGTTGAGTATTTGGGCAGTGGTTCCGGTGCTGGCGCCAGTGACCGCGGCGACCGCAGTCGTCGCCGCGCCCGCCTGCGTCACCTGTCCTGTTGCGACGGATGGCTTGACGAGTTTGGCGGCGGTCTGCTTTTTCAGGACCTCCTGTGCTGCCAGCGCTGCCTGCTTACGTTCCGCCGCCGCCTCAGGGGCTATCCAGCGGTCGCGGATATAGCCCATTGATAGCAGCCCGATCAAAGTCACATGCACGACCACTGCCACGGCGATCCAGTATACGATCCGGCCTTTTGAAAACCCCGTCAACAATTTCAACGGCGAGATCAGGTCAACACTGCGTTTTTTTTCTTCCATCTCTGATAACCTCCACTATGCTGATTTTTCACGACGATTCCGGCGTTACTGGGCATCGGCGGTCTTATCGCCTACCGCCACAACAATGCCTCCACCCTGTACGATGGCGTTCAAAACCGGCTCAAAAACGGTCCGTTTAACGGCTGCGTCGCACCGGAACATGACGTGCCGCATTTCATCGGTGGTTTTGTCTTTAAGCAACTCCGTCACGCTGCTTTCCACTTCTGCCGCTCCGGCAACCGTACGCCCCTGCAGGGAGATCGTGTCCTGACTGTCAATTGTTACCAGCACAAGCGGTTCGCTGAGCTGTTCGAGCCCGGCGGCTTTCGGCAGATTCAAGGCCGCGTTTTGTTGCGACACAAAATTACTGCACGCCATGTAAAAAATAATCAAAAGAATCGCGATATCCACAAGGTTGGCGGTTGGAATAATCGGAAGCTCGTGTTTTGGAAGGCGATTCACTTGGTTGGTCCTCCCTCCTCGCTCTCAATCGCTACAATCCCGCCGCAGGTCTGAATAAAGGCCATAGTCTGGTAGTAATCCTGGTAATTCACGTCCCCCTCTGTTGCCAGTATCACCACTTTGGCGTTGCCGCTTCTCTGTGCAAGATTCAAGCCTCGCAAATACCGCTCCATCCCTTCGCGTGACATTTCCTGGTCGTTGACCGTGATCTTATTGTCATGCAGCGAAATCATGGGCGTTTTTTCAGACTGCGCCTGTTCCGCTTTTGTTCCGGATGGCATGTCGCTGACAATTCCGGTTACGCGACTGAGTGTCGTGGTCATGATGAAGAAGATCAGCAGCAGGAACATCATGTCCGCCAGCGAGGTAGTCGGAATCGCGTCCTGCCCCAGCATCTTTTTTTTCGGAAACTTATACATCAACAACCTTGCTTTAGCGTTGCAATTCCAATTCCCGCTGCAGGCAGACAAATTCCACCAGTTCAGAGGCCGCTTCACCGATCTCGAGATTGATTTTCTCGACACGGTTCATAAAGCTGTTGTAGGGGATCAGGGAAAAGAGGGCGATCACCAGGCCGGCGGCTGTGGCTACAAGCGCCTCCGAGATTCCGGCTCCGACCACGCCTGCATCCAGAGAGCCGGCGCCGGAAAGCGATCCGAAGGAGCGGATCATTCCGGTCACAGTGCCGGTCATGCCGAATAGCGGCGCCACGTTACTGATCGTTGAAAGCCAGTTGAGCCGCAATTCGCAGGCGTGAATCGCATGCGGCGTAAAGTCGTCCATGGCCTTTTGCATGAGCGTGCGCTGGGTTTCTATCGAAGCCTTGACCGTTTGAGTCCGCCGGTATGTCTGCAGGCCTACCAGCAGCACGGCTGAAACGGGGCTTGGCGTGCTGGCGCATACCGTCATCGCTTCCTCGACCTGGCCTTCTCCAAGAAGCGCCAGTATCTTTGCGCGCATGGTGCAGATGTCAAGTTTGCCGTATTGATAAAAAGCCAGGCCACGCTCGATCAGCACCGCCAGCATACACACGCTGGAGACCATCAAGGGAATCATCAGGTATCCACCGGAAATCAGTTTCTCAAGCATCTTTATCTCCTTAACTTTGCTGCTTCTTCACTCAGTTTAAAATCCAACGCAAGGCCCGCACTGCATCTAGCGGCGACATCCGCAGCTGGCGCAACCGGACTTCCGGCGCCGGTGCCAGCACCAGTTTGCCGATAATGTGGTTGTAGACACTAGCCGCCAGAAGCCGGGGCGAAACCTTCTCTACAAAAGGACGCTGCCCCGCTGCAAACATGGTCCACTCGCCACCCACCCATACGCCTACCACACGGCCCTTTTTAAACCAACTGCCGACATCCACGGTTGTCCCGGTCAGGACAAGCGCTGCCACCGGCCGCCCTGCCGCCAGCTCGTTGAGCAGGCGCTGTTCCGGCTTGCTCAGTCCTGACCAGGCCGTGGTGAGGGTTTTCAGCAATTTTCCGGCAATTGCCAGTGACTGTTGGAGTAAAGCACGCATAACCAAATTGTTAAACTGCTACTTGGCTTCGGATTCCTCGACGGTTGCAAGTTCTTTCTCGGTCAGGCGTCCGCGAGCATACTTGGCCCAGGTTGTCTCGGGGTAATCCCACGTCAGCCGCTTCAGCATGCGGTAGGCGTTGATATAATCCTTCTTTTTCATATAGCAGTCCCCGCTCCAGTACATGGATTGGGCAATCAGGTCGCTTTCGGCCTTTTTTGCATCAATCACAGATATAAAGACCGCGATGGCCTTGTCGAGTTCGTCGGCACGGATCCAGCACTGGGCCGAAAGCACGAGCGTTTTGCCTGCCAGCTGATGCTCCGGGAAGCGTGACGACAGACGCCCGAAAACCTGTGCGGCGACTTTGAACATTTCGAGCATTTGCAGCCGCGCCTTTTCTTTCTTCACGATGTCCGTTTCGGTGCTGGACAAGGTCTGTAACTCCTTGCCTTTGGCCATGAAATACTGGCCAAGCCGCGCGATGGTCTCGGCCACCAGTTCATTGTCAGGATAACGGTAGGAGAGTTTGACGTACTCCTCGCAGGCCTGGTCAAGCTGTCCGAGTTTCTCAAAGGCCAGCGCCTTTTTAAACTGTGACTTAGGCGCGTAAGGGCTGCCTGAATAATTGGAAACCAGATCGCCGAAGCGTGTGATAGCCTCCATGTAGCGCTGTTTTTTGGCCTCGGGATCCTGAATTTCCTCGGCGTATTCGATCGCCAGATTAGCAAGCAGATAATCGGCATGGGCGCGTTCTTCCGTTTCGGGATTGTCGCGAATGGCCTCCTCGAGCAGCTTTTTGCCCTGCGCGATTTCGCGGCGCGCCAGTTCATCCTGCTTCAACTCGCGATGTTTCTTGGCCAGCTCGAAGAAGGCCTCGGCAATCGTGAATTGCGTTTGAACAGCCACTTCGGGATTCTGGAAACGCTTTGTGAATGGCAATACTGTTCCATCCGCCCCCTTGTTCATCATGAGAGAGCGAACCATGGGACGCCCGCCGACGGCGGCCTGATAACTCAGGTTCACTGTGTCGCCATAATTGACTGGCACAACATCCGGCTGAATACTATTGCTGGCGGTTCCGGCATATGTGGCCAGAAAGCCGCCCTTGAATATGCCTGAGTGTGCAAACGTTTCGATCAGCGAGATGGATTGTGTAACGCTTCCGCCGGATATCGGGACGTTGACTGTTACAGTATCCTTTGCATTGGAAATGTCGCGCAGCGGATCAATGATCCGCAAATAGGCGTGTTCTCCCACATGCGTTACGCGCAGCGGTTCCTGATAGCGCTGATCCATGACATCAAAGAAGGCGTTGGCGCTCAGCGCGACGCGTTGCGTCAGCCATTTCGACGACTGGTTTGTGCCATCTGGGATTTCAAACCCTACTGTAATTACATCGGTCGGGCGAATGGACAAAACCGGCCAGAGCGTCTGGCTGGACTTTTGCATTGTTTTGCCATCTTCATTCACATAGGAGCTGGAGATGGTTTTTATGTTTTCGCTCTGGCTGCTTTCGTCCGCGATTTCCGTTCCTTCACCTAACCGCATGGGGATCACAAAGGTGAACCGGCCGTCATCCAGCGGGTCCAGCACGTATTGATTGCCCAGAACCAGGACTTCCCGATAGCCGGGTGGCGCAGGAATTGCGCCTGCATCACACGCCGAGAATTCGTATTTCAAAGTTCCCTGCACGGTGGCATCGAAAGAATTAGTCGGTTCCCGTCCGGCCCGTTTGAGGGCTGAAGAGGTTTGGACAAACACTTTTGCCGTGCTTAACGTTGAGAGCGCGATGGTTGGGTAACGGACCTCAACGATCAGCGGACATCCGATAAAGTTTGTGGCCAGGCGGTCGGCGCTGGGGTTCTCCGGGCGGCTGGCAACGAGAGATCTGAGGACCGGGATGGTTTCCCCGGTGCGGACATCCGGCTTGTCGGTGTTGGATTTCAGTTCGTCTGCATCCAGAAAACGCGAAGTGAAGTCATATGCCCGCATCTCCGGGTTTACGGGCACAGCCTGTTCCACTGTGCATCTGCGCCGCCACGGAATGCCGAAATCGGAGTTTTGCTCATCGAGGTATGAGAGCGCAATGTCATCGCCGGGCGCGACCTGTAATTCCGATGGCCGCTGGGGTGCGCCGCCGACCGGGAAAAACCTTCCAATGAAAACCCCTGAATGCGCGCTGCACTCGAGTGCATCCATCTCAACGGTTTTGCCATTCGCAACCCGCACCGTGAATTTCAGCGTGTCCTGTGCATCGCTGATATCCCCGTCCGGGTCGGTGATCAATACGCCGATCGTGTCGCCAGCGCGAAAGCGACGCACCGGAACGAACTGGGCATGCCGCACCCCTTGCTGGTCTACGCCAGAATCAATAAAGCAGGCGTTAATTTCGGCGTTGTAGAAGGTGGCTTTCATAAAAGCTTCAAGCACCCGTTTTTCTTTGGTGACGGAACTCGGATCCTCGTAAATTACTGAGATCCGGTCGCCAGGAACAATTTCAATGGTTTGGTTGCGGCGTAGCGCCAGCAGATCCTCTTTGGCCGGCAACACCGGCACCCCTGCGGCGCTGACAAGCGATACGCGACGGATGGCGGGCGCATCGCCTTCGAATTCGGAGATGACGATTCTAATCAAGCGCGCAGACATATTGGTCGCAAAAGCAATATTGAAAGTGCTGTTGGCGCTATCCGGGGTGATTTTTGCGGTTTGACTGGCAAAGGGGAGCTCTGATGGGGGACGTTTTGACGGCATGAAAATCGCCGTTGGGCAGCGTGCCATGTAAGGCGCCTCCGGGATATCGCACTGCAGTTCGAACTCAGGTTGGCTTTGCCGCTGAGCGCCGATGTAGAGGTCGAACTGGTGTAAGCCCTTCTCCAGAAGCATAGAGACTTCCATCGGGGTTTTCCCGCTCTTCCCGTCCATAGTCAGGAAGTACGAAATCTGGGCAGGCTTTCCTTTGCGTTCCACACGGAAGGTCCGGAGCTTTCTTTCCGGCGCGTAAAACACTCCTTGCAGGTTGGCAATGTACCAGCTCCCGGCGCCGCTCCCCGTCAACTTCATGCGCTCGCCTTGACCGAGCACATCGCTTGAAATCTTGTCGGAAAGCATGCCGAGCTGGTAGATCATTTCACTCCCGTCTACCAGGCAATCTAAGTCGAGATACTGTTTGAATGCATTGAGGGTAGCTGGCATTGCGTTATGCGTGCCGTACTTGACGAGCCGGTAGCGGAGGTAGCCATCCCATTCAGGAATGGAAGTCGGCCAGGATGCCACCGTGGCGTAGTTTTTGCCGTTCATGGATGTTTGAATCGTGAAGCGCTTCAACAGCCGGCCTGGCACATCAGCTAGAATGTTCATGCGGCCCAGCGTCAGATTGTTGTTCAGGTCTACGGTGAATATCTTTGGAATGCGATTGTCAGCCAGCGCGACCCATGGTGGATAGTTGCTGCCGGAAATGGCGAAGGCCGGATCCTTGCCTTCTTCGGTATCGGAGGCGAAGGCCGTGGCGGGCGCCGTGGCCGTCTGAATCTTACCTTCAAACACTCCGGAGTGAGTGCCTGTCTCCTCCAGAATCACGTTGTCCACCGAATCGCCGCTTGTGGTACCCGCCCGCACTTTGATCTGGTCTTTAACCGCAGTGGTGCTGCGATCCGGATCCACAACCCGCACCGAAATCGGATTGCCGGGCTTAATCTCGTCATCTGCGCGCATAGAGCTGAGCAGCACGCCGGAATTATCCGTAAGTTTGCCAGTGGAGAGCAGTAGCCGCTGGAGGGCGCGTTCTTCCTGTTCCTCCTTGCTCAGGATTTTGCCGGAAGAAATATAGAGCTCCGCGTCGGAAATGACATCAATCGTCCCTACCACATCAATCGTGACGCCGGCGGCTTTTTTGAATTGATCTGAGAAGGCGAAGTTGACCTTGTCGCGACCGAGCACCTGCAGGAGGTGGTCGCCTTTGACTTGTGGCGCCAGGGTCGTCGGCAATTCGCCTTCGAATTTGGTCTTGGAGTCGCCCAGCGGCAGGAGGCTGAAGAATTCCTCGTCTCCGGAAGCTGTCCAAACGCGCACTTCGATATTGGCCATCCGTCCGACAATGGCCAGATTGCGATCTTCGATCTGGATTTTCAATGGCCTCCCCGGGACGATCGTGTTCCGGTCTGTTGCCAGACCTACGCGAACATCGGTGGCTTCCACCAGTTTCTTCATTTTCAGATTGATTTTGCCCTCCAGAATACGGGCATTGGCGTGGCTGATGTTTGCGGCAAAAACAAGGGTTACAAAATCGCGCGCTGCCGCAAAATCGTCTTGATCAAATTTTATGACCGCCAGCAGGTAATTGCTCTCCGCCTGCAGCACCGGATCGGGGCGCCGCCGCAATTTTTCCAAACGCTCGATGGCCGCGTCGTATTTTTGCGTAAGCCGGTCAATGTCGGCGATTTTGAGTTCGGCCAGATTAGCGCCCTGCGTGTTCTCAAACTCGCGGGCAGCGGCAATCCTTTCGTACTGGGAGCGGGCGCGGGGATATTCCTGCCGCGCGAAAGCAATGCCGGCATATGTCAGCATGAGCTTTGCGCGGGATTCCATATCAAACCCCTGCGGGGTCGAGTCCACCCATTGGATCAGTCGCTGGGCGAGCGCATCAGCCTGCTCATATTCGCACAATTCGATATGGCGTTCTACCAGCCAGGTGGTGAATTCGATACTCAGATCCTTGAATTCGGTCAGCACCACCTCTTTGCCGGAGAGGTATTGCTCCCATGCATTGTCCGGTTTTCCAGCCTCATAGAAGGCCTGCGCTGCAAAGACCGGATAGCGCCGGTCGGAGCGCTCCACCGAGATGCTTCCGCCAAGCAGGCTAAGCGATTTTGACTTCACAGCCTTTAATGCGGCACGCGAGTCTTCACGCAAGCGCCCTCCCATGATTTCAAGCGCAACTGAACTGTAGACCGCCGCCAGGTCCGGCTGGTTGCTGCTGATCAGCATGGTGGCATAGCCGGTCAGCTTGTCGTGCAGTTGGGGTGCGCCTATTTCGCGGGCAATGCGCCAGAACATCGGGGTTAACTGAACAAAGTCTTTGGTATTTCCGCGCTCGATCAGCGTGTCGTTGAGCACAATAATGTATTGGACAATCGCGTTGTCCGTGCCGGACCTGGGCATCCACCAGCATTCGGTGAAACAGCGGATCAGAATGTCCAGCTCGGCCTTTGTCAGGGTTTTAGATTCTCCGAGCGCAATGATCTGCGGAAGGTAAGGCAGTGCGTACGGCGAGGTTGCCTTGGCGGAGCGGCTTGCATACAAAGCAACTTTATCGAAAAAAGCCCGCCGCTGTTCAGGCGTAGCGACTGGCATGTAAGGCAGCGCTGCGCGCCCGGCCGCCGCTTCGTCAAACCGGTTTGTTCCGTACACGGCTTCGATTTTAGTCAGCATGGAGTTGCGCTGCGCATCCTCAGCGCCCACGGCGCGGTTTAGTAACTCCCAATATTGCGTGGCGGTGTAGCGCGCGGGCTGATCGTCATAGCCAAACGGCAGGCTGACAAACTGTCCCAGATGGTCCGCCACTGCATTGGCGACCTTGCGCTGTTCGTCGCGTCCATAATTCCAGTACGCCAGATCCACGCATCCGGTTGTTTTTCGGATCTCGTCAATGAACATCCCGTCAAAGCAGCGTTCCAGGGGGTATTTCTGCGACAAGGTCGGGAACTCATTGCGGATCAATGCCATGTAGCTGCAGGTCGCGCTGTCGTGATAGAGGCGGCAAGCCGGGTTCTTCAGACAGGTCTGCTGGTCAATGAATTTACTGATCAGGTCCAGATCGCGTTGCTCGTTAAGGCGTACGCCGCGATAAAGGGTGAAAAGCTCCATGTCGAACTTTCCTGAGACCAGGCGATCTTCGACCGCCTTGGCAAAGATCCCGTTAAGTTTGGTGCGCATAGCGCGGGCTAGATCAGGGACGATAATATAGCCCCATTCATAGCGCCAGCCGGGGCGTCCGGCCTGCAGGTTCAGAATGCTGGTGGACAGGCCGCGGCGGACCCCTTGTGCGGCGCAAAGGGCAATTTGATCGGCGAGTATTTCGCACTGGAAATCAAAGGTGTCGAAGCGCTCCAGGCGGTTGGCTGTCAAATATCCCAGAAGGGCCTCGCCATAAGGCGTTTTAGTGACTTCGTAATCACGAATGGCCTGGTA
>JBAXJV010000098.1:0-9057 GCA_037137675.1 bacterium
CTCCGTGGCCTTCGGCGGCATCAGGCGTGCGGATGGGCGGCTTCGTAGGCGCGACGCAGATGCTCCACTGTCACGTGGGTGTAAATCTGCGTCGTGGAAAGGCTGACGTGGCCAAGCAACTCCTGCACACTGCGCAGGTCGGCCCCGCGTTCTAGCAGATGCGTCGCAAAACAGTGGCGCAGAGCGTGGGGCGAAAAACGCGGATTTAACCCGGCGGCCAGCAGATAGCGTTTCATAATCCGCTCCATCGAACGGGTGGTCAGCTGCGTTCCGCGCAGGCTTAAGAATAGCGCCCTTGCGCCGCGCGCACGCAATGGTGCCGCCCAGATCGCATCACGCTGAGCCTGCGCCGCGCGCAATGCCCGACAGGCTGGCGCGCCCAGTGGCGTCAGGCGCTCTTTTTTGCCCTTGCCTCGCAACTTCGCTATGCCGCTCAAGATGTCCACATCCTGATCGCACAATCCGGCCACCTCACTAACCCGCGCACCGGTGCTGTACATCGTTTCCAGCAGCGCCTGATCCCGCATGTAACCGTAAGCCGCTACCAGTTTCATCGGACACGAGGCCGCCGCGAGCGCAGCAGCACAGGCCTGCGGCGGACCTTCCAGCAGCCTCAACACCTCGGCCTCGGAGAGCACCTCCGGCAGGCGCCGCACCCGTTTTGGGGCTTTGACAGCCGAGAACGGATTGACCGAAACAAGTTCTTCGCGTTCCATGTAACGGTAAAAAGCGCGCACGCTCGACAACTTGCGCGCGGCCGTCGCGGCGTGGGGGCCATCCTTCTGAAATGACACCAGAAAGCGCCGCGCGGCGAAACGGTCGGCCTTCGCCCATGCAAAGGGCGGAAAGGCGTCGCGGCCCCAGGCATTAGCTGCAAACTGGCGCAGGTCTCCAAGATAGGCCGCAATCGTATGCCGCGAGGCGTTGCGCTCGCTCTCCAGATGCGCCATGAAGCGCGCTACCAGAACGTCGTCGGTGATGCTCCAGTCGCCGGGCACTCTGACCTCCGATTCACCTGCTTCAGCACTCTACTTTCAGCCACCGCGTCACCCTGTAGCCGCTCCGGTAACGGCGTGGCCCTTCGTTTGATTTGACTCGTCACGTCCGCCCGACCACCGCGTCACCGCGGCGGCTGCAAAGATTCCTCTTCCCATCCACCATCAACCTTCCACCGGTTTTTCCGCCGTCTCGCCGGCTTCCGCGGCCTTGAAGTAACGGTTGATCATGGCCTTGAGAGCGCCCTTCTGACGCGGGGAGAGGCTCTTCTTGCAGGCATACTGATGTGAGAGCGAGGTGTAGAACTCCTTGTCGTCGAACGTTCTACGGCCCTTGATTGCGGGCGGCGCCCAGACGGTCACGGCGGAGAGTTGCCGCAGCCAGTCCTCGGTTTCGGGATCGGGAGCGGCCGGGGCGCCGGCATCGCCAAGCTCCAGCGCGTCACGCTGAGCATCGAAGCCGGGAATACGCTCCGCATACTTGATTACAATTTTATTGAGCGCGCCAAGCTGGGCGGGCGTCAGGTTGCGGTCGGACTCAACCCGCCTCCGCAGCGAACTGAAAAAAGCGGCGTCGTCATAAACTCTTCCGCGCCGCTTGACCGGCGGTTCCATCTGCAGTCCGCCGAGCAGTTCTATTTTGCGGCGCGTCGTGGCGCTGGGCGGTTCAGCAGCCGGCTCGGTGAGCAGGCGTTCGAGCGACGCCTTTTTAAGCGCCGGCTCAGCATCGGGGATTTGCTCTTTGTAGCGCACCACCAGCCGGGCCATGGCCTCCAGCTGTCGGTCGGACATGGCTTTTTCACCGGTCTCCATCTGCTTGGTAACGGAGGCCACAAAGCCGTCGTCGCTGTAGGCGCGCTTGCCACGTCTGGTGGCGGGCGCCCAGATTTTAACCTGGCTCAGCGCTGCGATCAACACGCGCAGCTTGTCCAAGTCCACGGGCGGTCCCTTGGCATCGGCCATCCATACCTGGAACTTAGCATAGAAATCCTCGAGCATCTGCGTCCAGCTCAGCCCGCCCTCTTCCACCTCGTCCAGCTCCTTCTCCATCTCGGCGGTGAAGCTGACCTCGAAAAGTTTGCCCAGCGAACCGACCAGCAGGTCGTTGACCCGCAACCCCACCGGCGTCGGAACCAGCGCGCGCTTTTCCTTCAATATATACTTGCGTCCAAAAAGCGTGGCCAGAATCGAGGCGTAAGTGCTGGGGCGCCCCACGCCGTTTTCTTCCAGCGTTTTGATCAGCGAGGCCTCGTTGAAGCGCGACGGCGGCTGGGTCTCCTTGCGCTCTTCCAGCCATTTCAGCAAGTCCAGCGGCTCCCCGGCCACGAGCGGCGGCAGGCGGACAACCTCGTCATCTTCGTCATCCTTGCCATCCGCGGCAGCTTCTGTTTTGTCAGCCTCACGATCCTTGGCGCGCTTGGCCTTTGCGTCTTCCGCGACCTTTGTCCAGCCCTCAAAAACCACAGCAGAGGCCGTGGCGCGAAAGAGGTAGGCGGGTGTCTGCCCTTCCGGAGTTGCGGTTTCAACCTCCGCCGTACGCTGTTCAATCCGCGCCGGGGTCATCTGACTGGCTACGAAACGCTGCCAGATCAAAGTGTAGAGCTTCAAATCGTCAGGGCTGAGAATGCTGCTGAGACTGTCGGGAGTGCGAAGCACACTGGTTGGCCGGATGGCTTCATGGGCCTCCTGCGCGCTGCCGCGACTGCGGTAAACGTTGGGTTTTTCGGGTAAATAAGCCGCGCCATATTGTTCGCTGATCAGCGCCCGGCACTCCGCCGCAGCGTCCTGCGAAACTGTCACTGAATCGGTACGCATGTAGGTGATCAATCCAACCGGGCCCTCACCAAGATTAACGCCCTCGTAAAGCTGCTGGGCGAGCTTCATGGTGCGCGCCGGGGCAAAGTCAAAGCAAGCCGATCCCGCCTGCTGGAGTGTGCTTGTAATGTATGGCGGATAGGGACGGCGCTGTATTTCGCGCGTCGTTACGCCCCGCACCCGCAATGAACTCGCCTCCAGCTCACGGCGCACTGTGGCAGCCTGTTCCACGCTCTTGATCTCGGCTTTCTCGCCGTGAATGCGCGCCAGACGCACCGTGAATGAATCGAGGGGCGCAACGCGTTTATGCACCTCGGCGCCCATCACCCAGTAAGATTCGGAAACAAACGCCAAAATCGCGCGCTCGCGCTCGCAAACCAGACGCAGAGCCACCGACTGCACACGTCCGGCGCTGAGCCCTCGGTAAATGCGACGCCAGAGCAGCGGGCTCACCTTGTAACCGACAATGCGGTCAAGCACCCGGCGGGCCTGTTGGGCATCCACACGATTGATATCAATCTCGCGCGGATGCGCAAATGCTTCGCGCACAGCGCGAGGGGTGATCTCATTATATGTAACGCGATGAAAAGCGGCATGTTTAGCCTTTGGTTCAAGCAGCGCCTTGAGGTGCCAGGCAATCGCCTCTCCTTCGCGGTCAGGATCGGGAGCCAGAAAGACATCCGTAGCATCGGCGGCCAGCGCCTGAAGCTCCTTGACGATTTTGGCGCGGTCGGGCGCAACCTCATATTCGGGCTTGAAGTGATTTTCAAAGTCCACCCCCAGGCTTTTCTTGGGCAGGTCACGGATGTGCCCCATGGAAGCTTTGACTAAAAATTCGTCGCCCAAAATCTTGTTGATCGTTTTCGCCTTTGCCGGCGATTCCACAATTACCAGTTTCTTAGCCATCTTTTTCTCCTGAAACATCGGCGATTATTTCCGACTACTTGCTCACCACGCGGGCAACACGCCGGCCCGGCAGCATGCGCACTGCGCGTTTAATTTCAAGCCCGATTAACAATGCCCCCAGCGTGCCGGCAGGCACGTTCAACTCCCGCACAAGTTCGTCCACGCCCAGTTCGCGATCTTTCTCCAAAAGATTCAGCACGCGCTGTTCGTCGGCGCCAAAGGTTGGCGCCGGACGTGCCGAAGCATCCGCCTGAGTGCGTGCTGCGGCTGGCAGGAGCTGCTCTAATTCCTCCAAAATGTCGTCAGCCGACTCGACCAGCCGTGCGCCGTCGCGGAGCAGGCGGTGCGGGCCGCGGGCGCCGGGCATGTCCACCCGGCCAGGAACGGCAAAAACCGTGCGCCCCTGCTCCATCGCCTGAGCGGCGGTGATCATGGCACCGCTGGTCGTGCGGCACTCTACCACCACCACGCCCAGCGACAAGCCGCTTACCACACGGTTACGGTAAGGAAAGGTCGTGCGGTCCGGTGCACGTCCCATCGGATATTCGCTCAACACTGCGCCGTGCGCGGCAATCTCGTCGCCCAGAGCCCGGTTCTCCTCCGGATAAAAGCAGTCCAGCGCCCCGCCCAAAACCGCCAGCGTGCGCCCGCCGCCAGCCAGCGCCCCGCGATGTGCGGCAGTGTCCAGTCCCCGCGCCAGTCCGCTCACGATGGTGATCCCGCACTGGGCCAGCCGCGCCGCCAGGCGTTCGGCAACTTCGCGGGCGTAGTGCGAAATCGAGCGTGATCCAACAATCGCAATCGCGTGCGTGTCGCGACTTTCCAATGCGCCGCGCACATAAAGCGCCAGTGGAGGGTCATGGATGGCCGCCAGTCGCGCCGGATACTCGGCGTCCACGCGGGTCACAATCCGGGCCCCCAGCAGTGCCGCGCGAGCCTCTTCAGCGGCCGGATCCGCAACCTCGCGCGCCTTCGCAATCCGCGCTCCCAACTCGCGTCCGATGCCCGGCACCTCCAGCAACCCGGACGGCGCGACGCTGAAAACAGCCGCTACCGAACCCAGCGCCTGCGCCAGATTGCGCACAGTTACAGGGCCGATGCCCGGCAGCATGTTTAAGGCGATATATGCTTCCCGTTCTGTCACACGCGTGGTTTCCTGAGCCCTGCACGATTAGCCGCCGGACACTCGACCTTGATAACACACACCCCCCACGTGCGCAACTCCAGCCACACTTAAAGCTGTTTATTCTTGTTGCCGATCGAAACCATGTTAGAATAACCGCCAGCTTGGGGGTCTCAGCAAACCTTTCTCCTATAGCCGGGGTATTTTACGGAAGCACACCATGTTGACTGCAGGACCTGATCCCGCCGTTTCTATGTCCGACGCCTTGATTTCAAATGTCGCCGGACATGCCTTTTTCGGCCTTTTTTTGCCCGACGCCGTTGCACGACTGCTGCCGACCGCTACCCTGCTGGAATTACCTGCCGACGCCATAGTGTTCCACGAGGGCGATAAGGCAAACTGTGTTTATCTGGTCCTGACAGGCGTCGTGCGTATTGTCAAGGCCGCCGCATCCAGCGACCCGCAAGTGCTATCACGTGTCGGGCCGGACGGATTTTTCGGCGAATACGGGGTGTTGGATAGTGCTGCACGCAGCGCCACCGCCATCGCTGAAACGCCTTGCCGGTTCGCCTGCCTGCCGCAGATACCGCTGGTGCAGGTCCTCAACGCCATGCCCAGCACTCAACTTTTCGGCTTGCTTCACCACATTCTCGACAATGTCCGGCAGACCACCAACCGCTACACCGACGACCTTGTGCGCCGCACGAAGATGACCGCCCTGGGTGGCATGCTGAATACGATTGTGCACGATTTTCGCAACCCCTTCTCAATCATCAGCGTTACCGCCGGGCTACTGCGCGAAACGCATTCCGCCGACGCCACGCTGGTGCAGTACTGCACACTCATCGAGGAACAGATTGCCCGCATGAATGATATGGCGGAAGATGTGCTCGATTTCTCGCGCGGGCTGGTCCATTTGGAACGGGCGCCCGTCGCCACCGGCACCATCCTCGCGCACTTCGCACAATTGAACACCTCCGACCTGCGAAGAAAAAATGTTGTTTTCGAAGTACACACTTCCGACGCCTGGCTGATGGCCGACACTAACAAGATCCTTCGCGTGCTCCAGAACCTTACGAACAATGCCGCCGAAATGTTCGGATCACAGGGCGGGCATATCTCCATTCACGCCACGAACAGGGGCGCCTGCGTCGAAATCGCAGTCAAAGACAACGGCCCCGGAATTCCTAAAAACGTGCAGCAAAATTTATTTGAACCTTTTGTCACAGCGGGCAAAGCCAAGGGCATCGGGCTGGGCCTGCCGATTGTCAAATCCATCGTCGAGTCCCACGGCGGAAAGGTGCGCGTCGAAACGGCTCCGGACGGCGGCACCACTTTCCGCATCGAGCTGCCCCGCTGCAATCCTGACGGTACACCCTGGCAGGAGCCCGCCGTATGAGCCGTCCACTACCGGCACGTTTTGTCATCCGTGGCGTGTGCGGGTCCAGCCCTGCATCCGGGTCAGTCAGCACAGGTTACGGCAGTGGCACCACCTGCTTCACACTCGAAACCCGCAGCGGATGGATTGTTATCGACGCCGGCAGCGGGCTCGCGTCATTCGAAGCAGAACTACAGGCCACCAATAATCAGCGCCCTATCAGCATGATTTTCACTCATTTTCACCTTGACCATCTGATCGGACTACCATCGTTCGGACCGCTCTATACACCGCAACAACGCCTGCGACTCATGGCAGATCCACGCCGCACACCACCGTGGCACAATCTGCTAACCAGCCTGATGGCCCCGCCGCTATGGCCGGTGCCCATGACCGGCTCAGCCGCGCGTCTGGAATTTCACGACCTGCCCATAGCCAGTCACGGGCTTGATCTGTACGGCATCCATATCACCTGGTGCCCGGTCTGGCACCCGCAGGATTGCCTCGCCTTCCGGCTGGAGATCGGCGGCGTTTCCATCGTTGTCGCCACTGATCGTGAGCCGGGCCTTCCAGAATACGACAAGCCTTTTCAAAAATTCTGTCAGGGTGCCGACTGGCTGATCCTGGACGCCCAATACACCCCCGCAGAAATTGCACTGCGCCGTGGCTGGGGACACGGGAACTGGCAGGAAGCTGCTGCACTTGCGCGACAAACCAACGTGCGCAATCTCGTACTCACGCACCACGATCCGAAGCGCCAAAACTCTGACCTTGATGCCATCGCCGAGCAGGCAAGGAAAATCTTCCCTGCCACCCGCACCGCCTTCGATGGCTTCGCCATCGAAGCTTGAGGCGATCAAGCCTCAGCGTTTTTCCGCACGCAGCCGCTCGCCACGCCAACCGGATGGCGGTGCGGTACGTTCGTCAACGGCAATGCGCGCCAGTAAATCAACTGCCGCCGGATCGCGCGCCTTCGCCAACAGTGGTTCCAACAGCGCACGCGCCTCAGACCAGCGTCGCCCGACATAAGCGCTCCGCGCCGACTCAAAAGCTTCGATCAAGGCCAATCGCCCGGCCGGAACCTCGCCGCGCATACCGACAAGCTCATATATCGCCGTCGGACTGCTCAGCCCCGCTAGCTGCACATCGTCCAGCCAGCGGGTCACAAAATCTCCGGCAACCGCCGCGCGGGTAGTCGAATCAATCACGATTGCCGTACCGTAATCGGTGTTCAGCGACTCCATCCGCGAGGCTAAATTCACTGTGTGCCCCATCACGGAGTACTGCATACGCCGACCGCAGCCAAAAAGTCCCGCCACGACTGGTCCACTGCCAATCGCCGCACGTACGCGCAGGGTCACACCATATTCCTGCTGCAGGCTTGCGTTAACCCGCGCCAGCACGACCGCCTGCGCCAGCGCCGCCCGGCAGGCGTCGGCGGCATGCGTCGCACTCGAATATGGCGCGCCCCACACGGCCATAATCGCGTCGCCTATATATTTGTCCACGTAGCCTCCGCACTCCAGAATGGCTTCCGTGGCCGGCCCGTACCATGCGTTGATCACGCGCGTCACCTGCTCCGGTTTCAGATGCTCAGTCAGCGTCGCGAAATGCACAATATCCAACATCAACACCGACACTTCGCGCAACTCTCCGGACAAAGCAATCTGGTCAGGTCGCTCTTCAAGAAAAGCCAGCACCGGCTCGGAAACCAGCGGCGCGAAAAGTGCCCGGATACGCCGTCTTTCACGTTCAGATGTCACATAACGCAGCCCAATGGCCGTGCTAACCGCCAACACTACAAACACCGACGGCCACACCACCGGCAGCAGGACCCCCCACAGAATCAGCAGCGCCTGCGATGCCACGCCCAGCAACACTAAGCCCAGCGCCGCCGTCACCACTAAAACCGTCGGCCGCCAGCGCCACGCGGTCAAACTCGCCGCCAGCCATAATCCAAATGCCAATCCGGCAGCTTCCCATGGCGAGAGCGGACGCAACGACCGCCCCTCCAGCACATTCAGCGCCACCGTGGCATGCACATGCACAAACGGCGTACTCGCCGAAAGCGGTGTCATCCCCACATCCCCCATTCCGGCTGCCACCGCACCAACCATTACAATATGCCGGTCCACGTAAGGCCGCAGAAAACTCACCAGCGCGGCACGGTTACTGCCACTATCGTCGGCGAATTCCGCCAAACTCACAGTCGGTAAATCTTCGGACCTGCGCCGGAAGTCCATCCAGATATTCCCGGCATCGTCCAACGGCAACCGCCGTTCCACACCGCCAGGCGCACGGATCTTCACCTCGCGCCCCATATATACTTCCACCGACGCTGCTGGCCCGGCGGACAGCGGAAACTTCACGCCAAGATGCAACAGCGCCGCCATTAATCCAAAGGAGGGTACGAACGCCCGTCGCACGGCGCCTGTTCCACCATCGCGATAGGCAATCCCGAGCACCAGCGGGGCGCGCCTCACCACGCCGTCGTCGTCACGCGGCGCATTGATAAAGCCCGGCCAGGAATAATCCAGCACTTTGGACCATGATGGGACCATCGCATTGGAACTGGCATTGTAAGCGCTGCGCTGCGCCGGATCAGCAAAATGCACGCAGGCCTCGGGAATCTGCACATCGAGGAGATACGGCACCACCGACCCGCAACCACTGGAGGGTGATCCGACCACATCCTGCGGCCCCCAGGCTGGCACAGCGCTGGGTTGCGGATCCACCGCCCCCGCTCATCCATGCTGACGGCCAGCCCGGCCGACGCCACCGCCTCCAGATACGCCTCGCGGGTGATCTGGCAGCCCTGGTCCGTGTTGTGGTTCAGTGGC